>JANNJE010000251.1:0-5145 GCA_031405735.1 Armatimonadota bacterium
AACTGTTGCTTACTTAAGTGGCGATGCGATTGGACTTTCTGATACACCGACAGGCGTTCCAACATTGTTTGAAGTTTTAGTGCCCGAATCACCAGATCCGGGGTCGTTTGAAGGTTTCTGTACTTTGGCTCCTTCTTTCCCACCGAACTCGCCCAATACGTATACGTTGAGGCAGATTGATCCACGAAGCCTTCCAGGCACTGCATTTATTACGGCACTGCAAGGAACTTGGAAATGGTGGGTGAATCCAAATGACACGAGCCAATCTCCGATTCTGAATCCGGGCAATTTTGTATTCCTCACGTTTCCACAAACGTCGGACGATGGACGCCAAGATTGCGTGATGATTGCCCTTAATGGCGGACAAATCACAGAGTTCTATTTTGGCGAAATTGACCTCAATACTGATTCTTTTGTTGCATGGCCGATCTTTGAAGTAACTGAAGGAACGACAAATGACGAGATTTCAGGAACTCTAGGTTCTTATGTTCTTCGAAGCGGTGGAGCAGGCGGCCAGCGAGACATTCGAGGCGGCTCTTTTAATATAGATTCTGGTGTGATTCCTGCCGGATTCCCATTGGTCGGAAAATTCATCGTCTACCGCTTGTAAACGATGGAGCCGATTCTCTGCGGACTTGAAACCGAATACGGACTGTTCGTAAACGGCAAAGGCGCAGAAGATCAAATAGAACTATCAAAAGCACTCGTCCGGAGTTATCCGGACGAGTGCTTTCTAGGTTGGGATTACTCATCTGAATCGCCGCGTGCTGACTTAAGGGGATTCCAAGTTGAAAAGCTTCAAATTGATCCGGAAGATGCGAAGTTCGATAAAGGGAAACCGAAATCTTCTGATTCCAAATTGAGGTCAGATCGCGTTCTCAATAACGGGGCAAGGTTGTACAATGACCACGGCCATCCAGAATTTGCAACTCCTGAATGCACTTCGGCCTTTGCTTGTGCAGTTTTGGACCGCGCGGGAGAACATGCGGTCAGGAGGGCGGCAACTCGATTCGAAGAAACTACCGGGCTTAACGCAAGCCTTTACAAGAACAACACAGATTTTCATGGAGCGACCTACGGATGCCATGAGAGCTATCTGGTTCCGCGATCTGTTGGATGGGATAGCCTCGTGGAAGCTGTTTTGCCAATGCTCGTGGTCCGGCAGATATTGACTGGGGCAGGAAAAGTTGGCTCAGAAGGCGGAAGTGATTGCAGATTTCAACTGTCGCAAAGAGCAGATTTTTGCGAAACGATCCTGAGCGCTGACACTCTTTTCAAGAGACCGATATTCAACACACGCGACGAGCCGCATGCTGACCCCAATCAATGGATGCGCCTACATGTAATTTGCGGTGACGCAAATATGAACCTAGCCACAACCGCACGAAAGCTAGCGTTGACAAAACTGGCAATTCAATTGGCAATTGCAAGAAGAGCCCCAAAATGGAGTCTAAAAACCCCTGTTGCTGCGATCCAATCAGTTTCGCGAGACGAATCTCGGAAATTTCAAATCGAACTCGCGGACGATTCGTTCACAACCGCTTACGAAATTCTGGAATCTTATTTTGAGGCAGCTGAGCGTCAAGGTTGGCTCAAAATCATGGCGAGTATTGATTCAAATGTTGGCGGCGATCCCTATCTAATCCCGTTTACAGAGCTTCAGGTAATTCCAGAGTGCCGAGTGTTGCTTGAAATGGTACGCGAATTTGACCCCAAACTGAAACGTCACGTAGATTGGGCAGCGAAATTGGCAATGCTAGAGTCCTTTGTCGAGCAGACTGATGGCAAATGGAATGGAACACAGCTTCGATCTTTTGATCTTGAATACCACAATATTGATCCCAATGAAGGATTGTATTCGGCTCTTATTGAGTCTGGAGAAGTTGACGATACGTTGATGAGCAATGAGTCAGCTTCGAAAGTACTGAATTTCTTTCCAACGCAATGCCGAAGCGAAATTCGTAGCTATGCTCTGCACCATTTTCGTGAATTTATTGAGAGTTGCAACTGGAGAACAATCACCTTTCTGGTAGGTGAAAAGAAAATTTGTGTTGATTTGCCGCCAAATTGGCACGGAACGGTGGTCGGGCGAGACTTTTCCAGCGTAGAATCAATTATTGATTGGATTCGAGGATTAAATGGAAATTAGAATTGAAGACCGAATTCGCCGTGAGGTGACTCCCGAACGGACGGAAAAGCACGGCGATGATACGGCACCGAAGAGGCCGGACATAGGACAACCAAAGCCATCCAATCCGCTATTGGACCGAATGAAGAAGATTGACCCGGATCAGGCAAAGAAGTACCGTCAAAGGTCGGGCGAATGAGCGTTACAGCAACTGCCTTTTCAGACCTTGTGGGCTTCCCGCCCAAGTCTTGGGAAACTGTGCCGCCAGAAGAAACTCACGGAACTACAGTACTGGCCCTAAGGTACGACCAAGGGATACTTGTCCTAGCTGATCGCCGGGCGACGATGGGCAACTTGATCATGTTTGATCAAGCGGACAAGATTTGCGTACTTGACGAATCCACGGTTGTGGCAATCTCCGGCGCATTTGCGAGGGCTGTTGAAGTTACAAGATTCCTCAAGCATTCGTTCAAATACTATCGCCGAGTGGTGTTTGATGAGCTTTCACTAGAAGGGAAACTGATGGAAGTTTCAAAAGCTCTGGCAGGAAACATCGCTGCCTTGGCAAATGGCGGGGGGTTGTTTTTGCCAATTTTGGCGGCATTTGACAAAGCAACGGGCAAATTCAGCCTTTATTTCTTTGACGCGGCCGGTGCCAGATTTGAGAACACGCATTATGCGTGCGCTGGCTCAGGATCGGAAAGAATTCGCGGCATTTTTGAGTATCTTGGCCGAACTAAAGGCGCATTTGAAACTCGCCCTCTGGACGAGGTGCTCGAGGATGGCTTTCAGATGCTTGATATTGCAGCCGAACTCGATTCTGCAACAGGTGGATTCGGGAAAGTCCTTCCGACCGCGGCGATACTTACGAGTTCTGGAGTGATGAGTTTGGATTCAAGTCAACTTGCGAAAGTCGCAGCGAGAATTCATGGGACTCCCGTTGTTCAAGATGGGAAGGCAAAGAAATCTACGAAGAAGAGCTAATGCCTCAGGCTCAAACATCGTTCTGAGATTGCCGATTCTATGGTATCCTGCTGAATCGTTACGGGCTCATAGCTCAGTTGGTTAGAGCGCACCCCTGATAAGGGTGAGGTCGCTAGTTCGAATCTAGCTGGGCCCACCAGTTTCCCTGAAATTGGCAGTATTTGAGCGTCCCGATGGTCATCGGGAAGGTTGCCAGTTCGAATCTAGCTTGGCCTATCAGTTCACTCAATGAAGTACAGCTGAAAGACTTCTAATGCGCTTTCACGAAATGCGCAAACACAGCCACCATGCCCAGAGCTAGTGGAATTATCCTGTGAGGCGCATTTTTGGGCACGAAATTGACGAGCAAAAGTGTTGCAATAAACAAACAAAATCCGGATAAAAGGATCATTGAACTCGCTTGACAGGGCACATTAGAGTGACCTACAACGAGCAACAAGTTAATTGCAACAAGGCAAAAGTTGATTGTATATGCCGAAACTCCGAAGCTAAGAAATTTTTGATTCACTCCATTTCTCATCCGATCATTTCGTTGGTCTACGGACAGTATATCAACATGATCGCCTCTTGTAGCCGAATTGATGCACATAGTTTCAGAGCCTACGAGTACTAATTGCAGAACTTCACCGTGCCATTCTTAATGTAAAAAGCGTCATAAGCCTAGCAATGCGCCTAGACTTTCTATGCGCATCCCCGCTACAATGTCTGTAAGGTTCTTTGGAACCAGATTTGGAGGAATTGGCTCACATGCGAAATGTTCGCTATTTGACGTTCTGCGCTTCGATACTTGTCGTAGCTGCATCGGTGCACGCACAGTTTGATGGCCCAGCGCCTATGGCCTGGCGATGGACGCAATTTACGACTGTTGCACCATCAGGTTCGCCAGTTATTGTTGACGAAATGGCATTCATTGCAGTCGGAAATCGAGTTTTTGGACTCGACCGTACAAGCGGCAACCAGAAATGGAAATATCCAAATGTTGACCCAATTCCTGGCAACTTTCGATATGGAGTCCAACATAACGACGGAACTGTCGTCGCCGCGGCGGACAACAAAGTAATTTACGCAGTTGATTCCAAGACCGGTCTGCCGAAGTGGCAATATCTTTCCGCAATTCCGTTCCAAGGAAGCCCAGTCGTTGTAGGAAAGTTCTTGGTAGTCGGGTTGAACGACAACAGTTTGGTGGCATTGAACATGGGCGATGGCCAAACAGCTTGGGAGAATCCTTACCGAATTTCGAACGGATTGGTTGGCGCACTCGCAACGAACGGAAGCAACGTTTATTACATGACGGGAGCCAATGATTTGATTGCACTTTCCGTATTGAATCAAAGGGTTTCTTGGCAAAAGAAGTTCACTTCGAGTTCTGCAGATTCCACTCCAGTTATCTACGGCGATTACCTGTACATGAATGCCGGCCAATACATTGCTTGCTTTAGCGCAACAACTGGTTCCGGAAGATGGCAGCAAAACGTTGGAGAACCGCTTATCTACAGTCCGGCAGTTACTGCAAATGGCGCGATGGTGGTAACTCGTGATGGACGAGCGAGAACTTTTGATGCGATATCCGGGCGTCCCCTGAGCCGAGCCGCCATTGAGTTGGGTTCAGTCCCCGTGACAACACCTAGCGGTTCGGGAAAGATGTTCCTTGCGCCTTGTACAAACGGTTCTTTGAACCTGATTGATTCCTCAACTGGAGCTATCGTTTGGAGCTATTTAGTGCGTCCAATTGGTGGAACGATGACCCAATCGGCTTCTGGCGGAACAGGTGGTGGCAATATCGGTGGTGGTAGTGGAGGTGGGAATCGAGATATTAAGATTGTTGCGATTCCAGCATCTGGCCCCGCAGTTTTCGTCGGCACAACACTTTATGTACTGACATCGGACGGTAGCCTTTGCGCCTTTGACAAGCAATTAGGCGTTGATCTAACGGGTCCATCTGTGAAAATGCTTTGGCCGTATCCTGGCGAGCAGGTTTCAGGACTCCCTCCATTGGAGCTAATTTTCAAGATTGATGATGAAGCAACGGGTGT
>JANNJE010000252.1:0-7176 GCA_031405735.1 Armatimonadota bacterium
TTTTTCGAGCCAACGTGGTACCAAAGGTTCAAAGCCGCCAAAGGAGCCCGCCGGTCCTGCTGGAGGACCACGCTGAGGCCGTTCGGCAGAGTATGGCGTTCGATGTCGAAGTGAAGGGCTGAAGTCATCCGAGAAAAAAGAGGGTCAGAGGTTCGTCCTGCGAAGCCGACATAGCCTTCCATTTCGACAAGTGATCCGACGGCAATCGGCTCATGAAAATCAACTCGGTCAAAGCTCGCGGTCACACATGGATGGCTGCTGAACTTTTGGGCAGTCGCACTTGCAGTCAGGTCAATCATCGAAAGAATCGAGCCGCCAAAAACATATCCCAAAATATTCGCGTCTAAGGGCGTCATGATCTGCGAGAGCACAGTTCGAGTTTGGGATACGGGGAGTTGTTTCATGGAGATTGTGTGTTCGTTGTCGGTTATCGGTTGGCGGATGGCGGTTATTAACAAGATAGTCGGCATGTTGTTAGCGGTTGGCGGTTGTTGGTTATTGGTTATTCATTGTTGGTTGGCTGTAATCCGCATCCGCACTCCGATCTAATCCAAAACCCACAATCGAAAATCCAAAATCCCAAAACCTATGACCCCATACCCCGAAACCTATACCTTTCCCATCACGCACTCTTCACAATTGCAGCAAACTCGCTCGCGTCCAAACTCGCCCCTCCGACCAAGCCTCCATCTATTTCAGGCTGACTGAAGAGTTCTTTTGCATTCTTAGCTTTTACAGACCCCCCATAAAGCACAAGAATTTCATCGGCCAAGTCCTTTCCATAAAGCGTTGAAATTGTTGATCGAATCATGCCGCAAACCCGATTCGCCTCAGCAGGTTCGCAGGTCTTACCAGTTCCAATTGCCCACACAGGCTCGTAAGCGATGGAAAGCGTGTAAAGCTCAGATACATCTAGTCCATCAAGCGCTCCATTTAACTGACTTTGAATTACAGAATCAGTTTGTCCTGCCTCGCGCTCGCCAAGGGTCTCGCCAACGCAAAGAATAGGCGTGATCGAGTGAAATAGTAGTGTCTTGATTTTGAGATTTATAGTCTCATCCGTCTCGGCAAAGTAGCCGACTGTGGATTCGGGAACTTCCAGCTTTCCAAACTTCCCTCTTGTTTCGCTATGCCCTACAATGCAATAGTCGGTGCAGAATTCGTAAAGCATGGCGGCAGACACCTTGCCTGTGAAAGCACCCTTGACCTCCCAAAAGACATCCTGCGCCCCCACTTTCATATGGGAATTTTTTAGATATTCCTTGATCTTCGGCAAGAGAAGAAACGGGGGGCACACTGCGACATCTACATCAGTCCTCGATTCAATTTGCTTTACAAATGTATCCACGAGCCCAATTGCCGAAGCGGTGGAAAGGTTCATCTTCCAATTGCCGACCACAAGTTTGGTGCGCATATCTCATTGTAGATGGAAATGCGAATGTTGGGCAAGCTATTTCGCTACGGTCAGCATTTCCCCAGGCAGCATGAACTTGGAAGCCTCGCTTTGCACAATGCTTCGACCGTGCTCGATGTAATAGTCAAACTCCTCTCGAAACACGCGGATTGCGCCTTGCACCGGCCAAGCCGCCGCATCGCCAAGACCACAAAACGATCGCCCGTCAATTTGGCTGCAGATGTCCAGCATAAGTTCGACGTCTCCTGCCTTTCCGCCGCCTGCAACGATTCGATCCAGCGTGTTCAGCAACCATTTTGTGCCTTCGCGACAAGGAGTGCACTTGCCACATGACTCATTTGCATAGAACTTGGCTGTTCGCCAAATGAATGTGACAATACACGTGTGCTCATTTAGAAACATACAGCCGCCGGAGCCAACCATAGACTTCACATCGCTCATCTCTTCATAGCCGAGAATCGCCTTCATTGTGTCTTCGGCATTAATCATCGGAACTGATGAGCCTCCGGGAACGCAAGCCTTGAGCGCCCCGCCCTTCATGCCTCCTGCCAATTCCAGAAGTTCTGCCAGCGAAGTTCCAAACTCGATTTCATAGTTCGCAGGCTTGTTTACGTGCCCAGAAACTGAAAAGATCTTTGTGCCTCTCGAATTCTTTGTGGATGCGCCGAACTTGGCGTATGCTTCGCCGCCTTTGTCCAAGATATAAGGCGCACAGGCATAGGTCTCTACATTGTTGATGATGGTTGGCTTGTCCCAAACGCCTCGGACTGTTGGCAATGGCACATGAGGGAATTTGAGCCGTGGCATTCCACGTTCGCCCATAAGGGAACTCATCAGCGCAGATTCTTCGCCGCATTCATAAGAGCCAGCTCCCATGTGCACATAGAGGTCAAAATTAGTGCCTTTTCCTAGACTGTCCTTCCCCAATAGACCAGCATCGTACGCTTCATCAATTGCATTTCGAATCGCAATAGCCGAATCAATAAATTCGCCCCGAATGTAAACATATCCGGCATCTGCTTGTACGGCGTGCGCAGCAATCGTCATTCCTTCAATCAGTAGGAACGGCGTGTTTTCCATCAATTCCTTGTCTTTGAATGTGCCCGGCTCGCCTTCGTCGGCGTTGCATATCAAGTAGTGCGGGCCGACTTTGTCTTTGACAATACCGTTCCATTTGATCCACGTTGGAAATCCTGCCCCGCCACGACCTCGTAGGCCGGAGGCCTTGACTTCGTCAATGACAGCCTGTCTCTCCATTTTCAGGGCCCTTTCAAGCCCTTTGTATCCGCCCTTGGCCTTATATCCGGCTAGGGTTCGGAACATTGGGTCGTCGGTGTGTTCGAGAAGAAGTTTGTGCTCAGCCATTGCTTATCTCCCACCGTTCCTCAAGTGCACTTTCACAATTGCATCCGCCATTTGGACTGCTGTGGATTCCTTTGTAGCTCGTAATTTTTCGAGCAAATGATCAATGTCGCTTTCACTTACGGGCCCAATATACTGATCTCCAACTTGTAGCACAGGAGCACGATCGCAAGCATCCAAGCATTCAACTTCTTCAAGCGTGAACATTCCGTCAGAAGTCGTCTTACCATGTCCGACTCCTAGCTTGGACTTCAAATAATCCCAAATTCGGTAAGAACCTTCTACATAGCAAGTTAGGCATGTACAAACTTCAATCTTATGTTTGCCAACGGCATGATGAGTGTTGTACATCGAATAGAAGGTTGCGACACCCTCAATCTCGGCGTAGCTCCGATTGAGGCGAATGGCAACTTCGGCAATTGCATTGCCGCTCAATGTTCCTCCATATTCACGTTGGGCTATCCATAATGCTGGCAAAATGCAAGCTTTGATTTCTGGGTATTGGCACTTAAGTATTTCAAGTTCAGAAACCCCAATCGCCGAGAATTTCATCTCGACCTCATCTGGCTTTGGTGGATTAGGGCGCTGGTTGTGCGAGCCAATTTGAAGCAGTTCGCTCATGTATAAATATCATGGCTCAAAATTGGTGCTGATTTCATGGACACATACGAATGACACGAGCAAAAAAAACGAAGTTGCCATATTGCGAAGTTGCAACCAAGTTTGATTTCAGACTTCAGTCATTGGAATTATCGCGCTAATTCCAACAATTGGAATGAGAAACTTCGGTCCAATTGTTCAGTTCGTAGATATCTTCGACACTAAGTAGCTCTTTGAACATTACCGATCAAAACAATCCAAAGTGAATTGAGGCAATTTGATAGAGTCAAAAAATTCGTGACCCCTCTAACACTTGTTAGAGGGGCCACAGTTTTTACTTTATACCGTCCAGTTTATTTGGGCGGCATCGTTGGAGTGGGTGCTCCCTGAGCTGTACCAACCGCTGGCTTCGCTCCTTCTGGCGGTGCAGTAGGATTAACTTCCCCTGCTGGCGTCGTCGAAGACCCAGGTTCGCTACTATCTCCGCAACCAATTGCAGCGAATGCAACAGTCGCTAACGATAAAAGTATAACGAGTTTCTTCAACTAGTCAACTCCGTAGTAGTGCTCTCGTCGAATGTCTGTGATTAAGATAGCACTCTGGTTCTGGGTTGGGATTCCGTTAGCTGCTTTAGCACCATTGTATGCAGTTCCTTCCGCCATTGCAGCAGGAGACTTCGATGATACGTGACCATCAACAAACGAAACAACCAAGAGCTGGCGACCTCGTTGTGAACCGCCGCCTGTCCAAGCACCTGCTGCTTCAACGTTGTTAAGAACTTGGTTTCCACCTGTACCACCATAAAAGGTGTTGTCGTTCCAACCAGCAGCACAATAGTAGAAGTTACCAGGTGCAGCGCAATCAGGAGTATCAGCCGATAGAGCGATCAAGTATGTTCCAGGACCAAACCACCAACCGCCATAAAAGTTATTAGCAGGTGGCCTTAGTTCCGAGTTTGAATACTTTTGCGTCAAGAACGCAGTATCCGCTGGTCGAGAAATAGCAGTTCCGCTTCGTGGCGAGTGAACTGGAGGAGTTGCTGTCAAATAAGGAAAAGCAACAGAACTTGTCAAGTATGGGTTCATACCATACATAGGTCCACCTAGTTTGTAGATAGGAGCTGGGAAGCCCGTTGGGATTGTAGGGAAGTCAGGAGCCTGAGGATCACGATATAGATCGTTGTTCTTCATATATGGCTGAACCGACTGTGTCCAAGGAATATTTCCTGCACCACCAAAGCAAACGTATGCAGGGGATGCACATGGACCCCATGTCGTCATGGTGACGATCATATCGTCATAATCGGACATGTACATGATCGCACCAAGTGTGATCTGCTTGTTGTTCGAAATCGAGGCGGTTTTCTTGGCCGCTTGCTTCGCCTGAGCGAAGACAGGGAACAGGATGGCTGCGAGAATTGCGATGATCGCAATAACAACCAAAAGTTCAATTAATGTAAATGCACGTTTCATAATTTAATTACCTCCCAATAGGAGCAGTCCCATTGTACGACAATTTTTGCTTTTCGTCAACACTTTTATTGACTTTTTTCGAAAATTGCGACGTTGGTAAAGCCTTCGACGAGATTGCCGGCCAAAAAGTTCGCACTTTCGAAGCTACAACCATAAATCTCGAATAGGTTTACACGAATGTTGTTTTTGTGCAAGAAACATGCCGGAAAAACAGCTGTTGCTGACATTCATGCCAGAAATCGCTTTCGTTACCTATCAATTTCGCCCAAAACGATGTCTATCGAGCCAATGATCGCGATCACATCGGCGATCAACCGGCCAATCGCAAGCACTTCAAGCGCCTTTAGATTCATGAAACTGGATGGACGTACATGCCACCGATAAGGACGATTTGTCCCATCGCTTACTATATAGAATCCCAATTCGCCCTTTGAACCCTCGACTGCCGCGTACGATTCGCCAACGGGAGTGTGATAACCCTCTGTATACAGCTTAAAGTGGTGAATTAGAGATTCCATTGAAGTGTGAATCTCATCATAAGGCGGAGGGGAAATTTTCCGGTCATCGGTTCGCCAAGCTCCTTCCGGCAGTCCATCGAGTGCCTGCCTCAGAATCTTGCAACTCTCTTTCATCTCGGCAATTCGAACCAAAAAACGGTCATAGACATCGCCGGTGCTTCCCACCGGAATATCAAAATCAAAATCTTCATACGACGAATAAGGATTGCTCTTTCTCAAATCCCATGCAAGTCCAGAGCCTCTGGCGATGGGACCAGAACAGCCAAGCTCCAACGCTTCCTTAATAGTAAGGATTCCGACGCCCATCGTTCGCTCCTTCCAAATCGGATTATCAACGAGCAGATTTTCGCAAACTTCCAGCTCTTTTGGAAACTCTTTTAGGAAGGCATTCAATTTGATTTCAAAGCCTTCAGGCATATCCCCGCGCAGCCCACCAGGAACGATCCAGCTTGGCATCATACGAACCCCGCTGAACATCTCAAACATATCTAAGATGTTTTCTCGCTGCTGCATGATATAGAAGAAGGGAGTCATTGCTCCCAAATCAAGCCCAGCAGTTCCGAGCCAAACGCAATGGCTCGCAATTCGGCTTAGCTCAGCCAAAATAACTCGTAAGTACTGGCATCGTTTTGGAATCTCGCATCCAAGGAGCTTTTCGACCGCCAAAGCATGAGCCAAATTCGTGCCGTTTGCGTTCAGATAATCCATCCGGTCGGTCATTACGACGCATTTGTAGTACTGCTGATATTCGGCTTCCTTTTCCATTCCCGTGTGCAAATATCCGATGACTGATTTGCAACTGACAATGACTTCGCCTTCGAGTTCGCAAATCACACGTAATACGCCGTGCGTGCTGGGGTGCTGCGGCCCCATATTGACGACCATCGTGTTATCGCCGATCCGCTCGAAAACGGTCTCAGTTGAGGGCATGAAAGTATTGCTCATGGCTGGCTTCGAGGATACCGGAAAGTGGTGGAGATATTTTGGATTTTGGATTGTGGATTTTGGATTGTGCAGTTTGGGAGCTTTGGATTCACTCTTCCCATCGGTCGCCTAAGTCCCTTGTGTCACATTTCCCTTCCGCCTACAGCTAGCTGCCAACCACTTCACCCAGATCACCCATTTCACCCAAGTCATTCCCCTTTACGTAACCCATCACTTTCCCGCACGTCCCAAATACATCATGCGCTGGATATTCACAACCCTTGCCCTACTAACTATCGTTTCAGCGAACGCACAAACGCTAACGGTCAAACGAACTCCATTTCGCCTGAAAATTCGCAGTGCCGACCCTTGGTTTGTGAAGGCAATGCTGGAATCAATCCCAATGACTCAGCCTGAATTGAGCACGATTCCCGGCTTTGGCGGGCTTGGCTCGGCAGTTTCCCAAGGAATGACTAAGCTGTTTGAGGGCGGTCATTTGATCGTGAATCCAACTGACAACAGCCTTTGGTTTATTCCAGACTAGTCAAGCGGCAGAGTTGTATTTCCTCAACTTTCCACATCGAGAAATCGAAATACTTGGAGCATCCCAGTCCCAAGAACTCGCCTGGACAGCTTTAGTCCCAATTTCGATCTGTTTGTCCCGAAATCAGCGATAACAGATTTCCGCTTCCGGAATTCGACCTGTAGCTACTTGTAATGTTTACTGTTTGCAAAGCGAGATTCCATTCTACGTTGGCGTTAAAGGCCTCACTTACAAAGCGTACGGGAATCAAAACTCTGTTCTCTTGGTACGCAGGAGGGCAATCTAGGTGCACGCGCTCGTTATTGACAAGCGCCGTGTGGTTCCCAATAACCATAACGACAG
>JANNJE010000253.1:0-10814 GCA_031405735.1 Armatimonadota bacterium
ATCAAAAGCGATAGTTCCATCCAATCTGTTCTCGATCTCTGCACGGGGAGCGGCTGCATCGCGATTAGTCTCGATCTTGGAACTGAAGCCAGAATAGTTGGTTCCGAAATGAGCAAATCAGCACTTGAAATAGCTCGTCAAAACGGAGAGTCGCTTTCTGCCAAGGTCGAATGGTTGGAAAGCGATGGTTTTGCAAAAATAGCCGGCCGCAAGTTCGACTTGATTGTTTCAAATCCGCCTTACCTTAAGAGAGGCGAGATATTTATGCCCGAAGTCGCCAAATTTGAACCTGAAATTGCGCTATATGCGGGACCTGACGGACTAGATGGTTATCGGTGGATTGCGAGAGATGCCCCATCGTGCTTGAACAAGCCTGGGCTTGTTCTGATAGAAACGGGATGGGGAATGGCCGATGACGTTCGCAAGATATTTGCAGAGTGCGGTTTTGAGTACTTGAAATCTACAAGAGACCTGATGAGGATCGAGCGGGCATTGCTATTTCGACGCGGAACCTAGGTTAGAGGGTTTAATTCTCTTATGCAAATCGTCGTGCCAGACGAATACAAATTCCTTTACGAACTTAGTGCCGAGCGTCCTGTGATAAAGATTCCAGACCCGGTGCTGAGAAAGACTGCCGAACCGGTAACAAAGCTCACCAAAAAGGTTGGGCTTGTTCTTGATGATATGATCCGCATAATGAAGCGGGCAAATGGCGTCGGCCTGGCCGCTCCTCAGCTTGGAATCTTGCAGCGAATTATCGTCGTCGCTCCCGCAGGGCACAAACCGATGGCATTGATCAATCCTGTGGTCACGAAATCGGAAGGCGAAGTAATCGGAGAGGAAGGCTGCCTTTCAATTCCGGGGCTGTATGGCGATGTCATTCGGGCCGAATATGTCGAAGTTGAAGCCCTAGATCGCAAAGGCAACGAAGTAGTTTTGGAACTAGAAGGAATGCCAGCCAGAATTGTCTTGCACGAAATAGACCACTTGGACGGAATCCTATTTATTGATAAGGTAGATCTAGCGACACTACACTGGATGAATCCAGAAGCGCCAGAAGAATGAAAATCGCATTTTTTGGCACGGCGAGCTTTGCAGTTCCGACATTGGAGCGCCTTTCAGATTCGATCATCATAGTAGTTTCCCAACCAGACCGCCAATCTGGACGGGGCCTAAAACTGCAAAGCAGCCCGGTTAAGCAAGCCACAATTCGATTGGGATTGCCAGTGGAAACTCCAGAGAAATGTCGTTCGGCAGAGTTTATCGAGAGAATCCGGAATGAGGATTTCGATTTGCTTTTAGTGGCAGCTTATGGCCAAATTCTCCCGCAGGCGCTATTGGATGCAACCAAGTTCGGAGCGATCAATCTTCATGGCTCGATCTTGCCAATGTACCGTGGGGCAGCCCCGATTCAACGTGCGATCCAAAATGGAGAAACGGAGACTGGAGTTACTCTTATGCAAATGGACAAGGGCATGGATACGGGCGACATCATCGCTATAGGAAAGTGTTCGATTGAACCCGACGAAACCTATGGCGATCTCGAAACGAAGCTTGGTCTCATTGCGGCAACAATGGCTCTCGAGTGGATGCCAAAAATCGTTTCAGGAAGTATCTCAAAGGTTCCTCAGAATAACGAAGAAGCCACCTATGCTCCCAAGGTAAAACGAAACGAAGGGGAACTTTCGTTTAGCGGCGATGTTAGTACTGAATACAATCGTTTTCGAGCATTCACGCCTTCGCCCGGAGCATTCCTTATGACAAAATTTGGCAGGCTGAAACTCGCCGAAATTAGAATGAGCGAAGTACGCGGAAAACCTGGAACCATACTGAAGCGAACGCCATATCCATTGGTTGCACTTGAATGTGGAAGCTTAAGCCTTATTGCCGTTTCGCCTGAAGGCAGGCCGCGAATGCGTGGCTCCGATTGGCTGAACGGGGTACGGTTGAAAGAAGGCGATTCCCTCCTGCCGTCTGGATGAAAAATATGTCGAAACTGACCCAACCAAAAAATCTTCGAAAGATGATCTCTCGCTCAGCCATACTTGCGCTCGTCGTGGCGTGCCTCGTCTATGGATATCAACTTTATGGGCAGTGGAGCCGGGACATTGACATGCCCGCCGAGAATCACACTGCTGGTTTCATTGCGGCAACTCAAATGTTGGAAGACGGCTCGAAGGTCGTACTTTTCAAGCCCGACGGGACAATGGTTGAAAGTCCTGAGTACAAAGCCGGATACTCAGACAAGGATCCGGTTTGGCGGCCGGATGGCAACAGGCTATTCTTTATCAGCGATCGCGCCGAAAACGCTCAAAATATCTTTCGTTGGAACATTGATGCCGGTCAGCTTTCTAGGAAGACTTACAATTCTCGGAGCAAAGGCAACTTAAGTTTCTTGCCTAACAGCTCTCCAAATGCCAACAAAAAGGCGCTGGTTATTTCGGGCGGATTCGTTCTCGAATTCAATCCTGTAACCGCTACGACTCAGCAAGTCCTACCCCCAGTTGCAAAAGAACGAGTTGCAACTGACGAGCAAAGTGGCGCAACCGGTCAATTTGATGCTGCGTACCAAAAGCTCGGCTTGAGTTTCAAAGAGGCACGATGGACGCCTGACGAGCGATTTGTGGTTGCGGTCATGCGGCGCGAAGTTGGCGAAACGCTCATCGTTCAAGAATTGAATTCCACAAATCCTCCGATTCCGTTGGTTGCAGGCGATAAGGTTGAATTTGATATTGATCCCATAACGGGAAAGATCTTGTTTTTAGTGCTCAATTTTCGACTTTTTGACGAGCAAAATCCGCCGAGCGAATTTGTTAAAGATGGCAAGCTAGTCTTACCATTTCGGCACATGATTGCGATGGTTGATCCGGCAAAAATGAGCACTCCGCAGACAGCCAACCAGGCAACTACTGTGCTGATTCAGTCGAAAACTGATGACATTGCATTTCATCGCATGAGTATTTCTCCCGATGGCGCGATGTTCATGATCGTGGATGGGCGCCTCGATATGACAAGGGGACAAGTCGAACCTAGAACTCTCGTCGTGATGCCTTTTACAGAAAACGCTGCGAGCGTGGCGACTCCAATAGTTCAGGACAAGATTTATGAGCCAGCATGGTCACCGGATTCAAACAAAATTGTGTTCGTCAAATACAACGCAAAGGATCAAAGGGCGATTTGGACGATCAACCGCGACGGCAGCGAAATGAAAAGTATTTCCAAGGAGGCCGGGGACTTTTCGTTCCCGAAGTTTAGTCCGCAGAAGTAGGGGACTTTGGTTGTTGGTTATTCGTTGTTGGTTCCTTCAACCTGGACAGTGGGTTCCTGGAATTGGGTCAAATTGGCCCGACGTTAACTGATAACTGACAACCAATAACCAATAACGAACAACAATGCGTTTGGTGAGTCGGCTGGGACTCGAACCCAGGACCCACGCCTTAAAAGGGCGTTGCTCTACCGACTGAGCTACCGACTCACAGGCGAAGATGGTACCCGGAGAAGGCGAAACTTAGCCCCCTCCTTATCCGAGGCACGAGCATGAGGAGGGGGTTGGGTGTGGAGTAAAATCGCGTCAATGCTCGCAGCACTTGCATCCATCGCCATCATGTCATCGCAACACGAATTTTCTTGGTCAGGCGAGAACTTTCTGCTTGATGGAAAACCTTTTCTCATCCGCAGCGGCGAAATGCACTACACCCGAATCCCCCGCCCTTATTGGCGAGATCGGCTGTTAAAGGCAAAGGCAATGGGCATCAACACTTTATGCACATACGTTTTTTGGAATTCTCATGAGACTTCGCCTGGAAAATTCGATTTCACTGGTCAAAACGATGTTGCCGCCTTCGTAAAGGAAGCTCAAAGTGTTGGTCTTTGGGTCATTGTTCGCCCTGGTCCTTATGTCTGTTCAGAATGGGAGTGGGGCGGATTTCCGTGGTGGCTGGCTACGATTCCAGGAATAAAAGTTCGCGACTTGAACCAGCCTTTTTTGAAGCGATCCGAAATCTATTTGAATGCGGTTGGCAAACAGCTGGCTCCCCTTCTCATCGAAAATGGCGGGCCGATTATCATGACGCAAGTTGAGAACGAATACGGCTCCTTTGGTGCAGACCATTTGTATATGGAGACCATTCGTGATCAGATCAAGGCTGCTGGATTTACTGGGCAACTGTTCACATCTGATGGGCCAGGTCAGGGAATGCTGCGCGGCGGCACATTGCCGGATTGCCTATCGGTTTGCAACTTTGGCGGTGGGCCGAAGGGAGCCTTTGAAGAATTTGCCAAATTTCGCAAAAATGTCCCAAAAATGTGCGGCGAATTTTGGGCGGGTTGGTTCGATCATTGGGGCAGCGATCACGCCAAAACAAACACGAAAAGCCAAGTGGACGACCTAGCTTGGATGATGGAAAACAACGTCAGTTTTAGCATCTACATGCTCCATGGCGGCACAACTTTTGGATACATGAACGGCGCGAACTGGACAGGAGATGGCTACCGCCCTGATGTAACAAACTACGATTACGACTCGGCAATTGACGAAGCCGGAAGGCTGACGCCAAAGTGGCACGCAATGAGGGAAGCGGTCCTTTCGAGGTGCCCAGATGCAGAAAAGATTGAGCCACCTGCATCGCTTCCGATGATTTCCATTCCAAAGTTTCAATTGCAAAAATCAGGATCTCTTTTTTCACAGTTGCCGAAACCAAAGTTGTCTGAACGGCCAATGTCCTTTGAAGAATTGGGATTGGGACGGGATTTGCTTTGTATCGAACGACGATAGATGAAGCGACGGCAGGCAATTTGGAACTTGCAAATCTACAAGACCGGGCGATCGTATATGTTGATGGCAAGCAAAGCGGCATTATTGAAAGGAGATTGAATCAAACAACACTCTTGATTTCCATTCCCGCGGGAGGCAGACTGGATATTCTCGTCGAGAACCTCGGACGAATCAACTTCGCAAAGCAATTGGTGTCTGAAAAGAAAGGAATCGAGGGAGTCAAGCTTGCTGGGAAAGCTATTCTAGGGTGGCAGAATTTCGCTCTACCACTCGAAAAACCACTTGCCGGCACTTCTCAAGTCTCAGACGGTCCAGCATTCTATCGCGCCAAACTCAATTTGAATGCAATTGGCGATACGTTTTTGGTTATGTATGGCTGGACAAAGGGCGTCGTCTGGGTGAACGGCCACAATTTGGGACGCTACTGGAAAATCGGGGCGCAACAAGCACTCTTTGTCCCAGGCTGCTGGCTGAAGAAAGGCGGAAATTTGGTGGAAGTTTTCGAACTTGAGTATGCCGGATCAGCAACAATTTCAGGCGGGACAATGCCGATTTGGGAGCGAGAGTAGCGTGTTAGTTGTTAGTTGAGGGTTATTGGCGGTTATCAGACTGGAGGGACGCACGCGCTCCATATACGAATCGCGCTCCAATGATCCCGCAACCCGAACCAACAGCCAATAACTAATAACAGATAACCAGTAACCGACAACCAACAACGATTAACCCTAAATCCTCACCATGGTCACTGCCCCATAATCTAGCCTGATCGGCAGCCCTTTATCGTCTAGGACGGCATCCCCTTCTGGCGAACGGACGAGATGTCCAGCAACCTGAACTCCGCCAATCTTCACCTTGGTTGGCCCGACATAAGTCGCTTCAGATATCCTCCACTCGAGCTTGGTTGAATCGAAGTGGTAATACTTTTCGGACAGCCCCACTTTAGGCTTGTCTCTTAAGAACCAAAACTCGTTCGTGCACTTTCGCGGCGCCGTATTCACGAGTGGAATGTCCTTTACGGTTCGTTTCCCGCTTTCGTCAATTACTGCGTGAGCCCCTTTTGCATCAAAGGTGACTGTAACAGAATTTCGAAACGCTGGCCTTTGGGAAATTATCTCTTGAAAAACTCGAACTGGTGAGCCGTCCTTTAAATACGTCCTTTCAGTTCGAACTCGAACGGTACGGCCTTCGCGTCCTGAGAAGTCCATAGTCAGCGTGATGATTTTTGAACCATCAGCGGAGAGCTTGTGTGAATACGTGACTAGAGATTCAGGAAGCCCAGAGGAAGTGGCTTTGAGTTTAACCTGAGAATGGGCTTGCGACGCACAGATGAAAGTGAGGAATATCACTGCGATTATGCAATGTTCTCGTTGTAGTTTCATCTCAATTTTGCTAGCAACATAGCAGCCTTGTATCCAGATTCAAAGGCGTTCTCTATTCGACCTCCAGAAACGCCGTCCCCAGCGATCAAAAGGGTTGAACTTCCTGCATTCACAGTTTCAAATACCGCGCTCATTTCGGGTTGGCTCCACCTCCACTTTTTGATGTCTGTAACCGCCGGAGAATTCCATTCCGAACCAAAAAGTCGTTGGATGTAAACAACAGTTTCCTCGATAATCTTTTCCTCTTTAGAGTCGAAATGCATCTCGCTGAACTGGGAGCTCATTTGCGCGACGATCGCAGTGCATCCTTGGGGGGCACGGCCTAGGCACTTTGCCGACTCCAAACACATCCAAGTCAGTGGATGACGCTGCTCGATGTCTAACAAAGCGTGATACTTCGTCTCTGGGGTCGGTAATTCATATCCAAGCATTACGCTGATGCATTTGCGATAATGGATGTTGCTAATAGGACGGAATTCTCCGATAGAGGTCAGAAGCGCTTGGCACATCTGTGCCGGAGCAGTAAGAATGAGAGCATCAAAATCCTCATTGAGAACTCGATATCCTCCTTCTATGCGCTTCCTCAATTCAAGCACCGTACAACCGTAGCGAACGTCAATTCCCCTTGACAAGAGGTGGGGAAGAGTGGCGTTTCCGGTTTGGTATGTATATCGTTCAATTGCGTTCTTTGCTGGATCGCCAGCCGCAACACGCAAAGATTCATGGACGTAAATGGGTTTCGCTATCCGTACAAGTTGCTCGTCATCAATCTCGTCGAGCATTACTGTATGTAGAGTTTTGCCTCTTGGCGCGATGTTTGTTGCTCCCTGGTCAAACTTGTATCCACCGATGGTCCGCGTGCTGCATCGCCCGCCACAAAAGTCGTTTCGTTCAAAGACAACGCTCGAAACACCCTTCTTTGCCAGCGTATAGGCAGCGCCTAACCCAGCTATTCCCCCACCTACAATTCCTACTTTCATGATATTTTTCCGATTAGATGAATAGGCCACCATCAACGGTTATGGTTTGCCCCGTTATGTATGCTGCTTCTTTTGATGCCAAAAAGAGAACTGCCGGAGCGATGTCATCGGGAGATCCCAACCTTCCGGCAGGAGCCGACTTTTCAACGTAAGCCTTGAATTCTTCGGGAAGCTCGCCTGTCATGTCCGTTTGGATGAAGCCTGGGGCAACTGCGTTGCAGGTGATTCCTCGGCTTCCGAGTTCTTTTGCCACGGACATTGTTAAGCCGATCAAGCCAGCTTTTGCCGCCGCGTAATTGGATTGCCCCGCCGCACCATGCAGACCGACAACACTTGAAACATTTACGATTCGGCCATACCTTTCTTTCATCATTGGACGGCTGATAGCTCGAATCAGCAGAAATGCCCCTTTCAAATTTACATTGAGGACTCGATCCCAATCGTCATCTTTCATCCGTATCATTAAATTGTCGGCGGTGATTCCTGCATTGTTTATGAGAACATTTGGAGTGCCAAGGTCACCGATAACTTCCGAAACAAACGAATCAACGGAAGCGGAATCTCCAATATCGCAAGCGTAAGAAGAAGCTTTCCCGCCGCTCCGGATAATCTCATTGGAGGTCTTCGCCGCACCTTCAACTGTGGTGGCTACGCAAGCCACTTGCGCCCCTGCATTTGCAAAAGCTAATGCGATGGACTTGCCAATCCCGCGGCTCGCTCCGGTCACGACAACGACTTGGCCTGTAAAGTCCATCACGCTTGAATCGCCTCACTCTGAAGTGCCTGAATTGTGGATTGTAGCGATGCGGAATCTCCAACTTTCAGGGTTCGAATTGCAGGATCAGTTCTTCGAGCAAGCCCGCAGAGGACTTCTCCGGGGCCACATTCAATCAATGTATTTGCGCCGTCGTTGACCATGTTCTGAACCGTTTCAGTCCACCGAACAGGATTCTGCAGTTGTTTTTCAAAGAGATCAGCCCATTCCCTGCCGTGCTCAACAGGGCCCGCTGTTACGTTTGCGTAAACAATCAATTTCTGTTCATTCCAATCGGCCGCTCGGAGCGCCTCGCCCATTTTCCGTGCTGATTCTAGCATCAATGGCGAGTGAAATGCGCCGCTCACTTTGAGTGGCAGAACTCGTTTGGCGCCAGCTCCGGAAGCCATTACGCTTGCTCGTTCGACTGCGGACTTGTCGCCTGAAATCACTAACTGGCCTGGACAATTGTCATTCGCAATGACAACGACATCGTCCGATTTGGAGGCGGAAATGCACACGCGTTCGAGCCTGTCACGGTCAAGCCCCAACACTGCAGCCATCCCACCGGGGCGTTCGGAACCTGCCGAAGCCATGAGGTTTCCTCGAATCTGAACCAATTGTGCGCCCTGTTCGATGGTGAGCGCTCCCGAGGCAACGACCGCGGCATATTCGCCTACCGAATGCCCTGCCAAAAAGTGCTCTTCTGGGAGGTTTGCCTTCAATGCTTCGTAAGATGCAATTCCACAGGTGAAGAGTACGAGTTGGGCATTTTGAGTCTCGCGAAGAGTTTCTTCATCTGAATCGAAACAAAGGCTTGCTAGATCGGTTCCGGTTGCCATTGAAACAACTTCAAAGACAGCCTTAAACTCCGAAACCGCTTCATAGAGGTCTTTGCCCATGCCTGGGACTTGCGATCCTTGGCCCGGAAACACGACTGCAATCATGAATAAGGGTTTACCCTAGATGGGAAGAAGTGGGTGACTGGGATGACCTGGGTGAATTGGGTGGAGGGGGTGACTTGCTTGATTCGGTCAGATCATCCCAGATCAACTACCATCCCTCTTACTCGCGGGCCTTGTTCGCATGGCAGCCCATTCCCTCAGCTCTTCAATTTCTTCTTTCATCATGATGCTCAGCGGCACGATTGCGTCTGATTCGTCAAGAAGATCTTGCTGAGTCAGATCATGCTTCTTTGAAAATGCTCGGTACAGCGCGCCGACGACGACTTGCTCAATTTCTGCACCGCTAAATCCGATAGCCGCTTTGCCTAATGCTTTGAGGTCGAAGTTTTTAGGGTTACGCTTTCTTTTCTTGATATGGATGGAGTAAATCACTTCACGTTCAGGTTGGTCTGGAAGATCAACAAAAAAGATTTCGTCAAATCGTCCTTTCCGCAACATTTCCGGTGGCAGTTTTGACACATCGTTTGCGGTTGCGATCAAAAAAACAGGCTTCTGTTTTTCTTGCATCCACGTCAAAAAAGTTGCGAACACACGGGCGGTCGTCCCCGAATCGCTGACTCCGCTGCCCGACATTCCCGCGAATCCCTTTTCGAGTTCATCTGCCCACAAAATACAGGGCGCAACAGATTCGGCGACCTTGATCGCACGGCGCATATTGTCCTCGCTCTGACCAACGAGCGAGCCGAAAATTCTTCCTACATCCATCTTTAGCATCGGCAGTTGCCAATGCGCCGCAACTGCTTTTGCCAGCAGCGATTTCCCGCAACCTTGCACGCCCAAAAGCAGAATTCCCTTTGGTGCCGGAATGCCAAATTCTTTAGCGCGATCTGTGAAGCTTTCCGTACGCTGTTCAAGCCACTCCTTTAGCAGCTCCATTCCGCCGACATCTGAAAGATTGTTCTCTGCGGGGTAGTACTCTAACAAGCCAGACTTTCTGACGATCTGCTTCTTTTCCTCCATGATTACTTCGACATCAAACTTCTTTTTTTCAACAAAGCTTCGAGCAAAAACATTTTCAATTTCATCTATTGTCAAGCCTTGCGCCGACTTAATTAGGGTCTCTCGTTGCAACTTGGTAAGTTTCGCATTGATTTTCTCGTCTCCCTTAACCGCCTCGACTACCTGGTCGAGGCACTGGCCGATTTCCGCTTGGTTCGGCATTCCAAAGTCAAGAACTGTAATGTCCTTTTCAAGCTCGACAGGAAGATTGAGAACGGGTCCCATAAGGACAATCGTCTGCGCTCGATCCTTCAGCCTTACGCTTAAATCGCGAAGCAGCCTGATGACTCGATAGTCTTTGAGATAATTGTGAAAGTCTTTGAGCAGAAAAACGGTGTATTCAGAAGATTCATGGATTGTTGCCAAAACTTCGAGTTCTGACGGAAGGGTCGTTGGTTTGCTTGGGCCGCTTGTTCGAACTACTGCTGGTTTCATCCCTTGAGTCACCGACCAAGTATGAAGCGTTCGATTTAGCCCTTTACAAATCTTTGCGAGGGCATCTTCAACGCGCCGTTCTTCCCATGACACCATGTAGAGTATCGAGTACTTTGCCCGGATCAGGATTTCGATTTCTGCGGAGGCTTCCATTTGCCAATGATGCTACCTTGGTAGGATTGAAAGGGTTGCAACGATCACGGTCACCTTCCCCGAAACAAGCTTCCAAGGACTCCACGAATCAACTGCCGCCCAACTTGCGAACCCGCACTGCGAAGGACGCTTTTTGTCAAAGATTCCAGCATAGTGTCAGACCTTCGGGCAGGTTGGCGATTCGCTTTTGCCTCTTGGCGAGCTTCAATTTCCGCTTGACTCTCTACCTGCTTTTGCTGTCGCTCGTATTGAATTTGAAACTCTTTGCTCTTCTGCGCCTCTTTAGCTTGCAACGTTGCTGTCTCTGCACGAACTCTCAAAACCTCGCCCGCATCTGTCATCGCCGGATTCATTCCGGCGAACCATGGCGCCATG
>JANNJE010000254.1:0-1603 GCA_031405735.1 Armatimonadota bacterium
ATTGTTACTTTGAAATCCATAGCAAGCGAAAAACCGTCCACACCATGGCTGAGCAAGAATGAGTCTGAGCGATGCCGCTTCATGACCGTTAAGAAATTTGACAGCCTAGCTTCGTGCTGCAATTGAATGAGTTGGGGGAAGAGTTCACGCGCGGCTTTGTCGGGAACGAAGCACTGATACTGGATGAATCCGCCCGGTTTGTAGGATTTTTCCCAGCCAGGAACGTAATCAAGCAAGAACGAAAAGGCGACAAGGCTTTGGCTAAATCTATGCTTTCTCGATATTTTGGAAGCAAGGTATTTGGCTTGATTCAAGAAGCGGATGCCCTGTTGATTATTTAGCTTTTTTAGAACTTTCCAAACTTGCGATTTGGGTAACAGTCCAAGAATTCGCGATGGGAGAACCTGGTTTTCTACTTTCAGCGACTCAGGATTTGCCTCCTGTGAGTGATTCGCCGAATGGAAGAGGCCACGTCCAGAATTCTCTCCTTTAGCAAAAGCATCTACCCATGAGACCATGTAATCGGCCTCACTTTGCAATGAATCGAATGCCGCGAATTGCTCATTCCAATTTTTGCAAACAACTGCATTCACGTCCAGGAGTCCAGAATAAACTCTCTTGAGTTTGAAACTTGCTTCGACGATGCAAGCAAGCAATCCAGCCGACGAAATGATCGCATAGAATTCTGGATCTTTTGGATTCAACTTTCGGATAAAGCCATCGGCAAACAAAACGGTGATTTCCTGAACATGCTCGCCAATCGTTCCTGCAGAAAATGCATTTTTCCCGTGGATGTTCATGGCAAGAACGCCACCAATCGTAGGAAACATCGTTCCCGGAACTACCGGCGGCCAAAAGCCGAGAGGCAGAGAGGCTTTCCAAAGATCGCCAATTGTTGCGCCGCACCCTACGGTTGCAATTCCTGATTCTGGGTCAAATTGGCACGAATTCAATCTGCAAAGATCAACTGCGATTTCTTCAGGCAGAGTTGCAGCATCGCCGTAGCTCCGTCCTGCCCCCCGAAGCACGATCTTCCGGCCATTCTTTGCCGCGAATAGGAAGACTTCAGCTGTTTCCTCAAGCGAATTAGGTTCAAAGGTGTAAGAGTCTGCGTATGTGGCGAATCCGAATCCTGAAAGCCGCCGCATTCTTGGCCTAGGCAAATTCAAAGGCGGAGCCTCCGAAAAATCGGGCTTGGAATGTGTCGAATGATCAAGAAAATCAGCCAATGTGTGGGTTTCAAGTAGTGCTCGCCACCTTTCTTAAGTTTCTTGAGAACAATCTTGGCTGCCGTTTCGACCGGCATCATCTTTGACTGATCCAAGTGGACTGTCATCGGTGTCGCAATTGGTCCAGGTTTGATCGTGACTACCTTGATGCCGCGCTTTGACAGCCGATTTCTCAGTGCTTCCAAAAACGTAGCCATAGCCGCTTTGCTTGCGTTGTAAACAGGCTGAGCATGCCTGCCGCGATCTCCTGCTACGCTCCCGATACCCACTATCGTGCCTGCGCCGACATCTTGAAATCTCCTTGCTGCCTCGTTCAGCCAGGCGACGCATCCAAGGAAGTTGGTTTCAATCATGTCGCGGTCTTTGGCTGTATC
>JANNJE010000255.1:0-4826 GCA_031405735.1 Armatimonadota bacterium
ATTGACTGAAACCAAGCCATTTCCCGATCAGCACCTTGTCCAATTCGGATTCAAATGCCGACTACGAATTGCACCGTCTGTCGGATCGCTGGATACCATTGCTGCGATCTCGTTAGACGAACGAACCGGAGAGCTTCGGGCACTTGATGGATTCCTTGCAAATCGGCGAGTGAACATTGATCCTGCTCGCATCACCACAACTTTTACAAACGCGCAATTGAGAAGCACTGCAATTGGGCTTTTTCTAGCCCTGAGGCCTTTTGATAACGTAATCGAGGGCATCAGCGGTTTGAATTACCACATTCCTCACGGAGGCACAGGCGAAGAATTGGGATTTTACCGAGGACTGGGCTGGCTGACTCCAGAACATCAGCAGCTCATTGCCTCAAATACGGGAACTTTGATCTACGAAATCCGTTTGGCGGACGCTTCAAACCGCAAAAAAATTGTGACAATAAAGTTGGATGCTCGCACGAACTCTCCGATGTCCTATCTATGTGTAGATTGGGGAAGAATAAGCTTGGGCGCAGAAGAGCAGGAACCACCTAAACAAGAGAAAGGCGCGATTTCATACCAGCTCCGCGATGCTGAAGGCATTGCCATTCCTCTCAAAATTGTAGATCAACCGGCAAAAACAGGTGAGACAATTCCATGCATAGTTGAGCTTGACACGAGTCGCCGAGTTGTTGCTGAAATTGATGTTAAAACAGGGTACGGACGATTCAAGGACGCAACCTCTGAAATTTGGTTCAAGGCAGATCCAAAGTTGCTCAAGAATCTGGCCAAGCCATTGATGAGCTTTGTTCGCAAGTAGAATGCTTACTCGCAGAACTTGCGCCTGAAAGACAGGATGAATCCTGTCCTACGGCTTAACCACAACACTGGCAAATGGTTTTGTGCCACCGCCTGTCAAGCATCGGAAGTCTGATTCGCGGCATTCTGTTACGAGCTAGGCTTTGATTCCGTCCCAATTCTTGAACTTTTGACCGAGAACGACTTCTGAATCTCCACCCATCCAGTGGTCAAGAGTTGCCGCATACACTTCGCGGAAATCGGTCTTCCAACGAATGTCGCCATCAACCAGGTCATTTAGGTCAGGGTTCGATCCATGAAGGCCGCCTTGAACGTTTTTGCCAATGATCAGCATTGGACCGCCTTGTCCATGATCCGTACCTGCAGAGGCGTTTTCGTAGCATCTGCGGCCAAATTCTGAAAAGACCAAAACAAGCACTTTATCGGCCTTTCCGATTTTCTCCATTTCCTTTTGGAAAGTATTGACGGCATCTCCGAAGCCTTTCAATAGACGCTGATGCGAATCTACTTGCCGAGCGTGAGTATCAAATCCGCCGGCGCTAAAGTAGACGACCCTAGTGGAAGGAGAAGTTGCTATCAATTGTGCAATCTGCTTAAACCCGTTCCCAAAGGCATCGGTACCGTAAGTGCCTGTTGGTGAATACCCTTGAAGTTTCTTGCTCAGTTCAGCCATGGCATCAAGTGCAGCTTTATTGGCATCTTGCACGATTCGTTGATTTGTTCCTGCCGGCGCGTCCTTTCCTTGAATTTGGCGAAGCATCCGCTCAGAATCTGGGTCTCCGACCATGTTCTGAACGTCCACAAGGCTCGCGAAACAGGGGATGCTTACTTGCTTTGCGTCAAGGGCGCGAGGCTTTTCAGTCGAGAGTCCAAGGGCAACGACTGGATTCAAAGGTCCATAAGCTAGCTGCTGCTCAAAGTGGCGTCCGATCCAACCACCCCGCATTGCAAGGTCGGGGCTGGCAGATTGCCATATATCCATTGACTTAAAGTGAGAACGGTTCGGGTTTGGGTATCCGACATTTTGAATAACGGCTACTTTGCCTTGATCGTAAAGTTCCTTTAAGCCTGTCAGGCCCGGGTGGAGTCCCATTTCATTGTTCAGTTTAATGATCTGTGCCTCGGGAATGCCCAGCACCGGTCGCATCTCATAATACTTTTTGCTGGCATAAGGAATGAGCGTGTTCAAGCCGTCATTGCCACCAGATAGTTGACAAACAACTAGAACGGTGTCCTTCAATGCTTTGCCGCCTCTAGCGGCTTGTAGGACGTCTGCGTGAGCAAGGGTTGAAAGCCAGCGGGGCGCTGTAAGACCGACAGCGATCATGCCGCCAGTACGGAAGAGGTCTCGTCGTGTTAATAGGTCACTCATTTCTTGTGCTCCTCGAATATCTCTATGCTATCACAGACGAAGACATAGTGCCAACGTTCAGTGAAAGGTAATCTTAAGAATAATGGGAATTCTTCGAACTTGGGCACCTTCGGTCGTACTTACGATTCTGGTCGGGCTTGTTTTTTTTGTGTTGAGGGGCTTTGGTCCCGAAAGCACGCTCCAAAAGTTCCATGTGGCGGCCGCGAATGGTGATTTCAAAACTTTGCAAAACTTGAGCACGGCAGATTCCCCGCAGCGTGCATTAATTAAGATTCAAAATCAGGTTCTCGGATTTGCTCAACGAGGCTATCGCTACGAAGTTCGTTCGATTCAGCCTCAAAAGGGCTATGTTATAGCGGTTGTCAATTACGTTCATCCGGCTGGCCAAGCCGTGATTCCCATGCCGTTTGTGCTTGTAAAGCAGTCGGCTCAATGGGTAGTAAATCCCCAGGCATCCTTGTCTTTGTTGAGCCAGGTATCCGCAGCTCCTGGAACTAGCTTTTGAGCTTCCGTTGTTATCTAAATTTCAAGTGCAAGTCGTTTAAGGCTAAAATGGAGACTGAATGAGCCGATTATTGAGAATTCATTGGATGGTATATGTGGGCGTCATTGGTGCATTTGCAGTTGCTTACTTGCTGATGTTTAGCCAGGCAGGTCCTGAAATCGTGGCCACTCGATTTATGAGTGCGTTAATAGAAGGGAACTCAGACAAGCTGACTGAACTATCATATTATCCGGGTGGAACCAAAAAGGAGCTTAGGGACAAATGGGAGTTTTCAACGAAAGTTGCTGGAAGATACTATGTATTTGCTTGGCAGATCAAGTTTTCAAAACAAGCCGATGAACAGACAGCTGGCGTTGCGATGGAAGTGATCCGCAATGCCCATAATCCGTCTTCTTACCCAGAGAACTTTCAACTGCCACTTGTGAAACACGAAGGGAATTGGCTCGTGGACGTTCGCTCGATCAGCCGAGAAATGCACCCGGCATTGCCCAATTAGGCTAAATGGATACGAGTGGACGAAGAGACGATATTGGGAAATATCGAGTTGTAGAAAAAGGCGATTCGCTCGTTGCGACAAAGCCCAAGAGTACTTCTTGCCTTATCGGATGTCTTGCTTTATTCGTACTGCCAATACTTTCATATGGAATTCTTTTGGGATCTGCCCTACTTGGCAGAATGTCGCAGCAAACAGGAATGCTTGCGCTCAGCCTTCTAGTTTTTAGTCTCGCAGTGATCCTATTTGGCATATTTTTCGGTTACGGAAGAAAGCACATCCTAGAGTTTAAACGGAAGTCGGACGAGGTCTTTTTTAAGGGAAAGAAAATTGGGCGAATTTCGGAGCTTGTAGAAATTGTTATTGAGTATCGTCAGGTTGCTTTTGGCTATGGATCGCGAAAAATTGAGCGCGACCAATATCTAGTCGTTTTAGAGCCATTGAGTAAATCTCTGCCAGTCGCGTTCTTTGTAAGGGCGGCTCCCGCCGAGCAAATGGCGCGATTGATATCGAATTTTTCTGGAGTTCCATTTCGGCATAAAGTTGTTAAAGGCAAACCAGATGATGACGATTTTGATCCCGAAGAATCAGGATTCAAGACCTAAATTGGGAACGACTCTCCGAGCATTTTTTCTAGCAATTCGACCGGAAGCCCAATTACGTTTGTTCGAGAACCGACAATGGATTCGATGAACGATCCGCCGCCAGCTTGAACAGCATAGGCTCCAGCTTTGTCCATCGGCTCGCTCGTCGAAACGTATTCTGCAATCTCCTTTTCACTGAGATTCCGAAACCTAACAGTTGAGACATCATGTTTGACAATTTCGCCACCCGGCCAAAGTATCGCAATTCCAGTTATTACAAAATGCGATCTGCCTGAAAGCAAGTTCAACATTCTCTTCGCATCTTCGACGTTAGCAGGTTTAGAAAGTTGATTATACGTTCCGTCCTCGACTGGAATTGCGACTACAGTATCGCCGCCGATAATTAGCTTTGCCGGATGCAGATCTTGAACGTGTCTTGCTTTCAATAGGGCTAGTGTCTGAGCCGTTTCAAAGGGATCGGAAACTGTCAAAAAGTCCTCATCAATGCCAGCTACGCAAATCTCAAAGTCACGAATCAACGTACTTAGCAGTTCCTGACGCCGAGGTGAGGCACTCGCAAGAACAACTGGAAACGGCAACTCGATCACCTGATAACGGTACCGAAACCAGGCAAGAACTTTCTTCAAGCAAATGGCGTTATCAAAATTGGGCCTCAACGGCGAGACCTGAAATTTGCTCAACGATTCTGCATGGAGGTGCAAGATGAATCGCTCAAAATATCGTGTTCTGGCTCAAGCTCTTTGCGCTTTGGCCGTCGCCCCATTCATTACTGGATGCTTCACGCTTGAGTTTTCGCCAGACGGCAAGAAACTGGTTTTCCTCTGGGCGCATCAAACTGAAGACAAAGCAGGCGGTATGGCAATCGCCAACGCGGACGGATCAGATCTCAGAATCTTGCCAGGTACAAAAGAGGCAAACTTCGGCCACTGGTCGCCGGATTGCTCGAAAGTTCTTTATTCCGCCAAAGGCGGCCTCTGGGTATATGATACTAAATCAAAGCTGTCTACGAATCTTTGGCCTGAAGAGTCGGGGGATTCG
>JANNJE010000256.1:0-8620 GCA_031405735.1 Armatimonadota bacterium
ATGCAAGGCTATTGGTCGGCACCTGCCGCATCTGAGTCTCGACGACCAACAATTCTCATCATCCATGATTGGAACGGCATTGACGCATACGAAAAGATGCGCGCCGACATGATCGCCGGGCTTGGCTACAATGCATTTTGCGTGGACATTTATGGAAAGGGAATTCGCCCGAAAAATGCCCAAGAAAGCGGAGCCGAAGCCGGAAAGTATTACGCCGATCATACTCTGTTACTTGAACGGGCGAAGGGCGGCCTCGATTTTGTGAAAGGGCAACGGCTCTCAAATTCAAACAAAATTGCAGCTATCGGCTATTGCTTTGGCGGAATGACAGTTCTCGAAATGGCTCGTGCCGGATTCGACCTAAAGGGTGTTGTCAGTTTTCATGGGTCATTGGCTACGAAGAACCCGTTGACTTCCGGAAAGTTCAAAGGCAAGGCTCTAGTGCTTCACGGCGAGGCCGACCCTGTAGTTTCCAAAGCCGACGTTGACGCACTAAAGGCAGAAATGAATGCCGCGAAAGTTGACTTCAAGTTCGTTTCATACCCCGACGCTCTTCATTCGTTCACGATTAAGGGTGGGCCAGTAACTCCAGCAACCAAATACGACGAAAACGCTGACAAGGGTTCTTGGGATGAAATGAAAGGCCTTTTCACCTCGCTATTCAAATAGGATTTCGGGCCAAAGCCATTTAGTTAAGGGTTTTCGTCCTCTGTTGGATGTGCGAAATTTAGATAGCGCACGGAATCTCACGCGGAGGTCGCTAAGGTTCGCGGCGATGCTTCTGCGTACCTCCGCGACTTCTGCGAGAAAAATAATCTGCGATCTCTTGAAACACTTTAGATGGTGTGCTCATCTTGCTTAATTAAATGGCTTTAGGGCTTCTGGCAGGCGGTGCTGAGCGACTTGCCGTTTTCGTTCGTCTTAATCATTGTGCTTCGTTTGAAAAGGAGAATTACGATGAAAGGAATGAAAAGTCTGTTGAACCTAGCTTTGCTTGCAACTGTAACTTCAAGTGCTTTTGCAGATATACGAGATTTACGAACCTCAGCAAATGGTACTGCAACATTTGAATTGGATGGAAGGAAATTCAAAGTGGACCATGTCGCAGTTAACTTAGAGTCAAACAAAAAGTTCGAAGTCGTCATCACTGGCAAAGGACAGAATTATCAATTTCGCGGAGATTGGGTTCCTTTAGGAGACCATAGAGCGATTCTTAGAATCAGATCAGGCAACCTGCAATCTACAAGCGGGGCGGGCCAATTAACCGTAGATGATCGAAATCGGCTTACCCGAATTGAAGTAAGTGGCAAATCGAGGTCAGGGGATTTCAAGGCATCGTTCGACATCAAAAGAGATTCAGATGATGATGATCAAGGCAAAGGGCCAGAGATCAACAGTACGATTCGAGGCGACGGGTTCCTACGTATCGGTGGGTCAAGCGTTGGGCTTCGCCAACTTGGCACAAGACTAAGCAGAAATGGCGTGATTGACCTCTATCTCGTGACCGACAAGGGTTCGGAAATCCGTTTGCGGGGAAAATGGTTTGAGCGTCGCGGAAAGGCGTACGACCTATTGATTTCTGATATTGACAATTCTTCACAAGTAGAGGCTCGTGGCGTACTGGACATGTACAGCCGCAATGAGATTGAAAAAATTGAAATTGACGGTCGAAAGGGAAGAGAGAGCTTTGAAGTCAGTTTCAAAAGTTCTGAACGAGATAATAATCGCCAGGGCCAACCTGGGAATTGGAATTTCAATACCGAAAAACGAGGGAATGGTGACCTTCGAGCCCGTGGCGAGAAATACGATGTCGAGAAGTCACGAGTGCGTCTGAACGACAATGGCACTTTTGAAGTTTCAGTATGGACATCGAAGGAATATAAATACTCTGGAACCTGGCGTCGAGATGGCGACGAAGCCAAGCTAATGGTCACCAAGGGCGGATTAGGAACTGGCTCAGTTCGAGTGAAAGGCAGAGACTGGAATCGCCTTAGCCTGGAGGTCCTTGACGGTGGCACGAAATTCTCGATTCGGTTTGAAGCGAATTAGGGTCATTGGGTGATTGGGTTTTGGGTATAGGGTCTAGGGTTTAGGGTAGCGATCTAGTCCTTTCACCGACAACCGACAACTAACAACTGTCAACCGACAGCTTACAACCGCCAACTAACAACCAATAACCGAAAACCTAAACTACCCCTCGATTTCAGGCTTCCCAGCCGCTTTCAACGCTTCGTTCAGCTTGCCCAGATCGTTCTTTAGGGTTTCAGCAAGGGCTTTCAATTGATCGTCAGTTTGTTTTGCAAGAATTGCAAAAACTTCGTACGATTGCTTCGTTGGCTTGTAGTTTCCGCTTTGAACAACCCCTAAAAGCGAACCCAGTTTGTTGTTCAACCGGATCGGATAATTGAGGAAATCCTGCCCACTTCGAGCTTTGGTTTGGTACAAAGCTTCTTCGACGCGAAGTAGGTTGGCAAGCAATGGTTCAGAAGCTGAAATCAAGCCAGAATCTCCTTTTATTGCTTCTTCGACCTTGCCACGAATAGAACGAATCTTGACTATCGCGTCGTTTGCCTCGCTCGTCTTGATTGCTATTCTTTGCGAGAATTCAAACTGCGCAATGAGGTCTTTGTCGGACGATTTCGAACGGGGGTCTTTGCCCCAAATTGCGTCAGCTTCAAGCACTTTTCCATCAACAGTAACTTTGACCCGATATGCACCAGGAGGCGCCTTGATCGAACCTGGCCCGCCGTCCCAGTGTCGAAGTCCAGGAAAGCTCCGATAGCTCGGATATCTCGGCGCCAAGGAAGTTCGATTGAATCCAGATTTTCCGCCATCGGTTCCCGTCGCGACAACTGTTCCTGCCACGTCCATCATTTCCAGTTTCACTTCTTTCGCGTCGACAGGCAAGTAATAGTTTACAATCAACCCTTGCATGGGATTTGTGCCCATTGGCTCTACTGGAGTGCCTGGTGCCCTCCTTCCGCCACCTCCGCCAAATCCGCCCCCGCCCCAAGAAAAACCTGGCGCTGGCGGGAACAATGTCGGCTCGGAAATCGAGTTGAATCCATTTGCCGCCCATTCTTGAACTGGCGTCAGGTCGTCCAAAATCCAGAATGATCTTCCGTGCGTAGCCACGATCAGGTCTCGATTCTTCAGCGCGATGTCATGAATCGGAACGATTGGCAAGTTCATTTGAAACGGATACCAACGCTCTCCGCCATTCGGGCTGAAGAAAACTCCGATTTCCGTCCCGCAGTAAAGAAGGTTCTTGACTCGCAGGTCCTCTCGAACCACCCGAACAAAAGCATTGTTTGGCAGTCCAGAAACGGAATTTGACCACGTTGATCCACCATCACGAGTAATGAAAACATAAGGGGCATGGTCATCGTTTTCGTGATTATCAACAGCCAGGAACGCAGTGCTCGCATCGTGCGGCGAAGGATCAACCATACTGCACAATCCGTTCTTTGGCATATTTGCAGGAGTCACATTTCGCCATCTACCACCAGAATTCGATGTCACATGAACCAAGCCGTCGTCGCTTCCCGCCCAAATTGTTCCTTTGCGCTTTGGCGATTCCGCAACCGTGAAAACAGTGCAGTAGTATTCAACACTCGTATTGTCTTGGGTTATCGGCCCGCCCGATGTGCCTTGTTTTGATTTGTCGTTTGAAGTTAAATCGGGGCTGATCACTTGCCAGCTTCCGCCGCCGTCTTTGCTTCTCATTACATGCTGCGAACAGGTGTACAGCGTATCTGGATCGTGCGGGGAGAAGACAATTGGATAAGTCCATTGGAACCGGTGCTTGGTGCTATCTGTTCCAGCGCCCATCGGATTGTCTGGCCAAGGATTGATCGCGCGATTCTGGCTGTTTCGGTGATCCATCATGCTCAAATCGCCGCCGTAGCTTCCTCCAAAAACGATTTCTGGATCATTAGGCTTTGCCGAAACATAGCCGCTTTCGCCTCCCGCTGTGCTTGTCCAGTCGGTCGAGCCAATTCCTGCTCCAAAAGTCCGGCTCAAAATTCGAACAGTCGAGTTGTCTTGCTGTGCGCCCAAAATTCGGTAAGGCAAGCTGTTATCAGTTGAAACGTGATAAAACTGGGCCGTAGGGGTATCTTGTGCTGACCAGTTTCGGCCATTGTCAACGCTCGCGTTTGCACCGCCATCGTTTCCACAAATCAGATGTGTAGTATCGCTTGGGTCAATCCAAAAATCGTGGTTGTCACTGTGCCTTGCGTTGGTTTGAGTAAACGATTGTCCGCCATTTGAGGACCGATGGAGGCCAACATTCAGCACCCAAACTGCGTCTGCGTTTTTTGGGTCCGCGTAGACTCTTGTGTAATACCAAGGACGCTGTCGCAGGTCTGGGTTTCCGTTTATGAGCTTCCAGGTTGTACCCGCATCTTCGGAACGGTATAGCCCGCCTTCTTTAGCTTCGATCATTGCATACACCCGCAATGGGTTCGCCTCGGAAACAGCAATTCCCATTTTCCCGAGAACGCCAGATGGCAAACCGATATTGGTGCTGATGTCGCTCCAAGTTTCGCCGCCATCTGTTGATTTCCAGATTTTGCTTCCTGGCCCACCGCTATTCAATGAATATGGCGTTCGCCAAGCAGTCCACGTTGTTGCGTACAGATTGTTTGGATTCGCTTGATCCACAGAGATATCTGCGGCTCCGCTTCGATCATCAACAAAAAGCACTTTTCGCCAACTTGTCCCGCCATCCGTTGACTTATAGATTCCTCGATCAGAATGCGCGCCATAGATATGCCCTAATGCGGCAACCCAAATTATGTTTGGGTTCTTTGGATGTATTCGAACTCGAGCAATCGTTTGAGTTGATGCAAGGCCCAGATGCCTCCACGTTTCGCCGCCGTCATCGCTTCGGTAGACGCCGTCGCCGGAAGAAATATTTCCCCGAACCTCGGTTTCACCCATTCCAACAACAACGGTTTTTGGATTGGAACGACTAACTTCGATTGCACCTACAGATCCATATTTGAAGAACCCGTCAGAAACGCATTTCCAGTTTTCGCCTGAGTCGGTAGATTTCCAAACGCCGCCACCCGTTGCGCCGAAATAGAACTCATTAGGGCTCCCGTAAACTCCTGTCACCGCGCACGATCGTCCTCCACGAAATGGACCGATTTCTCGCCATGATATTCCTGGAAAGTAGTTGTTAGCTGATTGTGAAACGCCTAATGAGGCTAATCCAAGCAAAAGTGAACTGATAAGAACGGCACGTAAACGCATAGCAATTCATTTTGCACGGTTTTTCAAAATCCTTCTTCAAAGGGGATTTTGAAGAAACAAAAAGTGATTGCAGGACAACAATCACCGGTCAGACGTAATATTCATTTCGTCAATGCGCAGTTCTGCCCCACTAGGCATTTCATCTGTAGTAATCGTTACGTACACTGTTCGTTCATCATCCAAAAATCTCGAGGGATTAGGAAGCGGGAAGACAGATAGGGTAGGAGAAAGCGGCGGAGTCGTCGCACTCAGCTCAACAAAGCTCCCGTAAGGATAGGAGGCGGAGCTCCAATCATAAACTCGAATTCTCTCGACACTTTCCGCTCCCGAACTAGTGTAATGCCGACGAATTCGCAATTTCAAGTCAGCCGAAAGTTGGACTTTGTGAAAAGTCGTTTGGGCAAAAATGTTTCCATCGCTTTGGCGAGTACATCGCATCAGGTTGCCATCTGACGTGAGAGTTTGTAAGAAACCGCCAATGGTGCTTGCGCTCGGGGTCGAGGCTTCGCTCATTGGGTAGCAAACACGATAGGTCCTTGGCATGGCGAGACTTGAAATTTGAATGTTGTTGACTTTCACTACAAATGGGCCGAATTGAGGAGGCAAATATTCAAATTCAATGTAATCTCGAGTTTGATTCAAGATTGGAACAGGAACCCCAGAAATGAAAGCTTCGACGGTGTTTGGAAGTTGAAACCCCCTGCCGTAGATTCTTGATACCAAAAAATTATCTTCTGGGTAAATCACGTCGTTGGGCTGGTTTCCGAGCATAGAAACATAACGCACAACCGGAGTTCTGGCCGGTGCCGGGGTTCCGAGAATCGCTTCCATCGCTAATCTTGCGTTCACTTTTCCATAGTTGCAATATTCTCCGAAAGGAGCCTGATTCACTGCCGTTGCCGTATCTTCAATAGCATTCCGAAGTTCAACGTTCGTTGCCGAAGGCCTTGCTCCTAATAACAGGGCAGCGACTCCGGCAGCGTGAGGGCAAGCTGCACTTGTTCCAGCAAATCCTGTTGTGTAACCGCCATTCAATGCGACCGAAACAATGTTTGTTCCTGGTGCAGCAACATCAACCCATGCGCCCCAGTTAGAGAACCCGGCCTTATTTCCATTCGTGCCGTAGGCTGCCACACCCATCGAATTGTCGTATGCTCCCGGATAGAATGGGATAACTGAGCTTGCGTTGCCCGCAGCGACAACCGGAAGCACGTTGTTATTCCAACAAAAGTTGATTGCATCCCGTTCTGAAGGGCTGACCTGGTCCGAAAAGAAGCTGCATGAAAAGATTCTTGCACCGTTGTTTGCCGCGTACAAGTAAGCGGGAACTGTCATCGAGTCGTAAAAATAGCCGCTGTCAATACAAGCTTTGATTGCCATGATTCTGGCGCGAGGCGCGATTCCACTTAGACCGATGTTGTTGTCGCCAACCGCAGCAACAATGCCAGCGCAGGGCGTTCCGTGTCCAAAAACATCGTTTGGAATCGCATCATTGTATGCGAAATCGTAGCCGTTGATGTCGTCCACATAGCCATTGTTGTCATCATCAATGCTGTTCCCAGGAATCTCTCCTGCATTGACCCAAATATTGGCTGCAAGGTCGGGATGGGAGGTTTCGACTCCAGTGTCAATCACTGCAACGATGGCTGAATTAGAACCCAACGAAAGGTCCCAGGCTGTGTTCACATTCATCGAAGGAAGAGACCATTGGTCCGGCCACATGGGGTCGTTCGGCGTGTAGGCTGGTCTGGCTGCGCGGTCAAAAGTAACCTGCTCGACTCCGAATCTCTGGCTCAAAGCCTCCTTTGATTCAAGCAATTTTCCTTTGGGTACTTCGACGACGCACCATCGAATTTCAGGAATGACCCGAAGAATTTTGCTTCCGATCAATCGAATTTGGAATGGCAATATCCCAGGTTCGAGCTTCATCATGAGGCGCCGAGGATGGCAAATCAATCCGCCAATCTGAATCGGCAGTACGTCTTGAGTTGAAGTGGCTATGGCAATGGCGGCAGCAAAAAGCATTTAATTTCCTACAGGGCTTATCTTATCCGACTGGTTTGCGGGTGTCATTGGTTCGGGCAAAGAACTCGTAGATATTCGTGGGAAATTTGGAATTGTCGCTATGTAGTCTCTTTTGTCGCTACATGGTCGCTAAGTTGTCGCTCCACGTCGCTGATTTGACGCTAAAATAGACACTTTTGGACTACTTCGCAGTCCTATGACTTTACTGACCAATGGCCAGAAACTCAGGGTCTTCCCCGCGACAGCTACGACTGCGAAGTGACAATAGCAACTACCGGGCGACCACCTGGCGGCAACTTAAGGACAATAGCGACCATAGCGACATACTAGCGCCGCTTTAATCCACCGAGCGCGGCATCCGCTCCATAAGCATGGTAACAGCATCTAATGGCGTGACTCGACCTCTCAAAACTGAGTCAATCGCTTCAAAAATCGGCATTGCGACTCCGTTTCGCCTCGCCAACACAAGCGAAGCCTCGGCTGTCATGACACCTTCGGCAACTTGGCCGATCGAATTCAATGCGTCGTCGAGGGAAACCCCTTCGCCGACCATTCTCCCAACTCGATAGTTTCGGCTAAGATGGCTAGTTGCCGTCGCAAAAAGGTCGCCGACTCCTGAAACCCCCAAAAATGTTTCCGAATTTGCTCCCATCGCCTCTCCAAGCCGGGTTAATTCGCCCAAGCCTCGTGCGAGCAAAGCGCCTTTTGTGTTGTCCCCAAACCCCAATCCATCGGAAATCCCTGCGCCGATAGCGAGCACATTCTTAAGCGAGCCTGCAAGCTCGACGCCGATCAAATCTTCACTTGCATAGACCCGATATGTTCGGCAGTTAAAGATGTCACGTACCAGTTCTGCCAAGGCAAAATTATTTGAAGCCGCGACAGCAGCCGTAGGTATTCCACGGGCGATTTCCAATGCTAAATTTGGGCCGCTTATGGCTGCGATATTGGCATCCGGAATAGCTTCCTTTACTACGTCGGCGAGCAGCATGCTTGTCGCACTTTCGAGCCCTTTACTGGCAATCACAATTCTAGGTGAATCATGAGAGATTCGCGAGCACACGGCGCGAACTGCATGGCTAGGAACCGCGATTACCCAGAGGTCTGATTCGGGCAAACTCTCGTCTCCGACGGCAACGCGAACACTTTCAGGCAGCACAAATCCAGGAAGATATTGAATGTTTTCTCGCATCGAACCAAGAGAAGCAATGCCTTCGTCGTCCCGCCCCCAAAGCACAACATCGTGCCCATTTCGCGCAAGCAAAATGGCAATTGCCGTTCCCCAACTACCTGCCCCAAGAACGCATACGTTCATGGGTTCGATACTACCCGTGCT
>JANNJE010000257.1:0-4701 GCA_031405735.1 Armatimonadota bacterium
CCTCGGCACTCTTTGGTAACAGTAGCTTGCCAAGAATGCGTGCGGCAAGGGCAGAAGCAAGTGAGTGCTGCCAAAAAGCAACTTTATCGAAACTCTTTAAAGAAGTCTCTCCATTTGAAATTGATTGCATCGAAATTGTCAGTACAAGTGACTTCACAGTGTTTATTCCGAGAACACTTACTGCTCGACCAACTGATGGCACTTGGATTCCACCATAATACGCACTACTCGCAACCCGTAAAAGCTTTGCAGTGAGCCCGGTATCCTGCTCGATTACTTTTTCAAGTGCCCTTGGAGAAGCGCTGGGATCGTCTGCTAGCTTCATAACGGACCGGACAATATTGGATAATGCTGGCAGGTTTTCGCTTCTGGCTAGTTTGAGAGCAACACTTTCGAGGTTCACAAGCTTATTATTGGAACTAACTTCAATGGACTAAAGCGAAATCCTCAAATATCGAGGTTTTTGTGGAAAATTTGACTTGAATCGAAACGCACACCTGAGTGTGACAGTATCATATACTTGAGCGTAGGAAAGTTAAATGGCGCAAGATTACTATCAAACTCTGGGAGTGGCTCGAAATGCAGACGAGAAGGAGATTCGGTCTGCATACCGAAAGTTGGCGCGCAAGTATCACCCCGACGTGAACCGCAATGACAAAGGCGCAGAAGCCAAGTTTAAGGAAATCAGCGAGGCGTACGAAGTCCTCAGCAATGTAGAGAAACGAAAGCAGTACGACCAGTTTGGATCGAATTGGGAAAACATGTCGCGTATGGGAGGAGCTCAAGAAGGCGATTTTCACTTCAGCACAGATGGTGGAGGATTTGAATCCATCTTTGAGAACCTCTTTGGAAGTATGCGGGGCGGAGGAGTTCGTATCAACACCGAAGACATGCAATATGTTCAACCCCGAGACGTCGAAAAGGAACTAGAAGTTACGTTAGAAGACATTGATTCGGGCACGATGCGGAAACTCTCGTATCAGGTTATGGATGCCGTCCAAACTCGAAATGGCGCAGTATCCACCGTCCCAAAGAATCAATCTGTCGAAGTTCGAATCCCGCAAGGTATTCCAAGTGGGAAAAAGCTGCGGGTGCCTAACAAGGGCGCGGCCGGCCTTCGGGGCGGTTCGGGAGACTTATACTTGGTGGTGAAGTGGGCTCTGCACAAGGAGTTTCGCGTAGTAGGTGAGAACTTGGAAGTGGACGCACCTTCTAGCTATCTGACGGCTGCTCTTGGCGGAGAAATCCAAGTCCCGACACTCCGGGGAAGTATTACCATGAAAGTGCCACCCGGCAGCCAATCTGGGCAAGTTTTTAGGCTCGCTGGACAAGGAATCGCTAAGCTTGCTGGCGGTCGAAGCGACCTGCTTGCTCGGCTGAAGATAACGGTTCCGAAGCAGCTAAACAGCGAGCAACGAAAGCTTTTAGAAGAGCTTCGAAACCATGAGGTGAAAACGAAATGAGGCAAGAGAGCCATCCCGTGTTTATGATCGGCGTCGCCGCAGAATTGTCTTCTGTTCACCCGCAAACTTTGAGACAGTACGAACGATTGGGACTCGTTGTTCCGAGCCGAGTGGGCGGAAAAAACCGGCTATACAGTCAAGACGATGTGTTGCGCGTTCGAAGAATCCAAAGGCTGACACAGCAAATGGGCGTAAACCTTGCAGGTGTCGAGCTCATTTTGAGGCTTCTTGAAGAGATGGAAGAGATGTCTCAGGATTTCGAAAAGCAGTTTCTTGAATATGTTGACGATGCCGAACGGCGAATCACTGAAGCATTCGGCACCCCAAACATTCCCATCCGCAGGGGCGAATCCATTCTTCCAGTTCCAAACATCAGGATCAAGAAGCCGATGGACCTGTAGGAAGGATGTTGGTTACTTGTTTTTGGTTGTTGGTTGTTGGTTGTCCACTCTCCGCACTCGGCACTCGGCACTCCACACCCAGCACTCTCCCCCTACCCCAGCACCAGCATCTTCACAACCGTCGAATCTTGAGACCGGGCGCATAGAACCCTCTCCTCCTGTTCGCGACAAAGGAGTTTGAACAGGAGGAGAGGGCAGGGTGAGGAGGTCAATTTGTCATTCGTGATTCGTGATTCGCGAATCACGAATCGCGAATAACGAACTCCCTACGCCAGCACCAGCTTCACAATCGTGGAATCTTGGAAACGAGCCGAGATCACTTTCTTAGCCGTAAAGCACGCACAGCCAATTATCGTTGCTGCTTGCCCTTTGCATAGGGTGCGACAGTTTTCGCAAACTGCAAAAGTCTCTTCTTGATGTCTTTCAAGCTCACCCCGCCCTGCAGTTCAACGATTTCCTGTACGCCGACTCTACCGTCTCCTCCATCCAAAACCTGAAAGTGCTTGAGTTTGCGCTGTAGGTCCTGTGTTGTCTCCATAACTTTGGCCTTGTCTTGCACAAAAAATGTAACAAAGACTTGAAGTTGTGTTCGGTGTAATCCGTTATCGTCGAGCACCCCGCTCAACCAGATGACTATGCCTTCAATGCTTGCTGGATAAGCCCAAGTTTTGAAGCTTCCTCCGAATCCAGTCTTCAGCTCAATTCCCCAGTAGTGGACGAGGAACCGAACATCCTCTCCATCTAGACAATCCACTTTTCGATTCTCATCAAGTTTGTATGTTACGGGTTTTACTGCAGGCGGAAACTCACGAACAATGTCTGCTAGCCCTAGCTCGAAGTGCTGAAGGTCATATTTAAGGCGATCCGCCGTGGTACCTGAATCAAGTTGCAAACGCTTTTTGAACGTAAGCGTCCCATCAATGCCGACCTTGCACATTAGATGGTCGCCCGCAAAATCGAACAAAAGTTTGTTGACGAGCGTCACGCTAGTTTCAGCCGCAGGCGAATAAGAGTACGATAAGTGCAGGCTCTTAGCTACATCCGGGCCCCGTCCATCGGGTCCACCGAAATAGCCCAATGAAACTTTCACAAGCTTGCCCGCCAAAACCAACGTTCCTCCGAATTGGCTGATTCCCGGAGAGACCTTTGCCTTGAATCCCAAACTTGAAAGATACGGCCACACTTGTTCTGGGGATAATTGCGGGACCAAGGCTGCTTGCCTTGAATTTCCCAATAGCATGAGTGTCGCGATCCAGGGTGCCATGGATGTTCAGACGTTGGTTGGCAACAATGAGGTCGCTGTTCGAAGTTCCTGGTTCGGAAGTTGCGAATAACCAACAACTAACAACTAACAACCAACAACAATCCCAAGCTACCCCAACACCAGCATCTTTACAATCGTGGAATCTTGAAGCCGCGGCGTCTTTCCTTCGCCGCGGCGAGATTTCCTAAGCGTACGTTTACATTAGCTTCGGCGAAGTCGAAGCATGTCAATTTCAAAGCCAGTAACTGTTTGTGCAGGAGAAATGATTCGCACCTGTATTCTCACCTCGCCACCTGGAAACAGATGATTGGTGCCGCTAATAGAACCAAATGTTAGACTCTGCATGTTTCCATCAATCGGTTGGCTGCCGATGGATTGCCAACCACCCCCAACGTTTCCGATCCATATTGTCGCAGTGGCAGTTCGTGAAGCGGCTGCACCAGTCCCAACCGTGCGCAAACTACCAAAACTCGTGCAGTCAATTAGGATTTCCCTTGATCCGTAGAATGAAGCTTGAACTATTGGCATTTGCCCCCTGCGAATATCTCGCTTCACTTTCGTCCTAAAGAAATCTTCGTGCCAATCATAAAACTCGTTGACTCGTGTAGTTTGCCCATTGCCACCATAGGTAGTGCCAAGAATCGAAACGACATCAGGAACTTCGTCGCCCGTGTTTGTCATCAATGAAGGGAAGGCAATTTCGGTGACAAGTGATTTTCCTGCTATCGCTGAAATCCCCGCGGCACCGATTTCGATCTTAATTGCTGCAAATGTAGTGTCCACGTCCATGCCTTGTTCTTGAATAGCGCCAATTGGATATGATCGATGCTGATTTATGCTTCGAATTGAATTGAAGAGATACGAGCCGTCGTTGTTGAGGTCCCAGGCTCTGCCAGCGCCTCTCGCGCCATAAGTTGTCCCTGCAACAGTGTCAATCGTTGAATTATTGAATCCAGGGGTTGGTGGGAATACAAAGATTGAGTCATCCACGTAATCCATGAATCCGCGTCTGAAACCCGATGGGAAGGTTGCCCATCCGCTGGCGACGCTGTAGATACCAGTATTGAATCCGCCTTCCTTGTAATCCACAACTTCAGATTCTGAGTTCAATCCCAAATCGGTGAGGTGCCAGAGGTTTCCGCCGTCTTCTGTTTCCCACTTACATGCCCGCCATTCACCTCCTGCGTTTTGTGCCCTACCATAAAAGATGGTTCCGGTGTCTTGCGCTGCATTATCAACGACAGCGTTAATCTGGCTATTCATTCCACCTAGAGTTCCCAGATTCCGAACCATGACGGGAAACCCTTGCGTCCATTCCCAATAAGTCGCTACGAAATTGCCTGCTCCCGTTTGCGTTGAACCCCCCATAAAGTAGGTTCCTTCATAACTTGCAATCGAATGCGCATTCCCTTGCGGACCCCCGAGCGTCGGAAGTTGGTTGACCGTAATCGTATCGCCTGGCCCGTCAACCCAAACAACTGGCTTCCAAACTCCGCCAGCATTCTGCGCCGAACCAACGTGGCCGGCAAAATGTCCGACTTCATGAGTGCCAGTATCGCCAAGGCTATTAGGC
>JANNJE010000258.1:0-4501 GCA_031405735.1 Armatimonadota bacterium
GCCCTTGAACTTGCGGAGGGCGCCTTCCTTCGTGGCCGTCGGGCCGGCGACGACCTTCCGCTTGGCGTCGAACAGGTACCACGCCCATGTGATTCCAGGTTTTCCCACCATCTTTCGACATATACACGCCATTGCCCCAGCTTGTCGAGTTGCGGCTGCTGGCCTCTCCCATCCCAACCCAAACGATGTTTGGGTCCTTTTGCGAGATTGCGACTGCACCCATACCAGATACGGCTGCCGATTCAAAAACAGGAGTCATTTTCATGCCGGCACTTTCGGTCTTCCAAAGTCCGCCTCCTGCTGTTGCTACGTAGAAAATTCGTGGGTCTTTGTTGTAAACGGCAATGTCGGCGATTCTGCCACCCATTACTGTCGGACCGAGTGCCCGTGGAGTTATACCGTTCAAAAGGCTATCTTGAGCCAATGTGGAAGAAATTAGGACAGACAGTCCTGACAAGACAACGATTATGCGATTCATAGGCTTCGTTACGTTACCAGGTTCGAACCACCAAATTGATTCTCAGGATTAACGAATTTTCATCCAAATTCAAAAATTCCATTGCCGAACAAATAACTAGCGCGCTAACCATTGGTTAGCGCGCTATGTCAAAGAAGAAGCTAACTTCTTATTCGCCTGCTTCGACTGATGGCTCGGGCGTAGCTTCAACTGGTGCGCTCTTTTCGATTGCAACCTCTGCTGGCCTTTCCCTGGACTCTCGAGGTTCCCTTGTTTCTCTTGGTTCTCTGGCATCGCGGCTGTCCATAGGAGTATCGTACGGCCTGTCACGGCGATCTCGCCTAAATCCTGAACTTCGAGTATCGGCGGGCGGCTCACTCAAAACAAATGGCAGCAAAGCAAGTTCTCTAGCTCTTCGAATGGCTCGTGCGATCATTCTCTGCTGCTTGGCAGTATTTCCCGTTTGTCGGCTCGAAATCATCTTGCCGCGCTCATTTACAAAGCGCCGCAAGATTGCGATTTCTTTGTAATCAACGTAGTGAATTTTTTGGATCGTGAGGTAGCTAACCTTACGTCGTTTGCGGCCTTTGAACCTACCGCCTTCTGGGGCATCCTTATCGCGCCCAAATCCTGCACCGTTTGAAACTTCTTCGTTCATGAAAAACCTGTTCGATGATGCGAACGGAAATCTTCGCATCAAGCGAAAAAGTATAGCACGAATTGCCTGTTCGAAGCTAGAGACTATTTCACGATCTAGCAAAAGTCTGCATTGCCGGAACCATGATTGCCGAAAAGGAAGTTGCTGCTGATGCTTCGTGGCGCATGATTGTATCTAACCTTCTCTGGATTTCTCGATCGTTAGCGCTTGACAATTCCGTTAAATCCACAAGCGCATAATAAATCTGCACAGCAAGGCGATGGCGATCACAGAGCGATTGGGGGGCAGATTTTGCGATGTCTCGCTCCATGAGTGAGACAAGCTCCCAAAAAGCGAAAGCTCGTCCTGATGGAGCACGAGAACGAAGAAATGTCGTTGTTAACATCGGCTTCCGACGAATCACCGACTTCACAAACGGTTCAATTGCTAAAAATGACCAATTGGGAACAGGTTTCATTTTTCTTTACCCTCGAAAAATACTGACGGAACCATGCCTGAATTGATGCTTTATTAACTGACGATTAAATATAGATTTGCGCTTTCTGTTGAAAATTCCAACTTGGCGCGACAAAAGTGGCGTCTAAATAAAAGCGTCATCTACGCAAAGGAAATTGTGGAGCAACCTGCTTTTATGTTTCTCGGAGCAATCGTTGGGCTCAGCGTCGGAGTCCCTGGGTTGGCGTTGTACGAGTTCGGACTGTTCCGATACGGTCAAAGCCTTGCCGAGCGAGTTCCGGCTCGACTATCAGATCAGAATGCCTTGATTGTCCTATCTGCAGCTTGGCTCCCAATTACTTCGATTGTGCTATTGCTTCCAAGCGACCCTTTTTTCAAGCTGCTCCTTTGGGTGATCTTCTATCTGATGAATGCATATCCTTCCGCAGTCGGGCTGATATCGCGACGGCGGTACTTGAACGATCAAGAGCGAAAACGATTTAGACGGAACGTAGACGACTGGCTCGCAGACTGGGAATGCAAGGACACTAAATCAAATATAGAAGACGACTGGAAGGCCATACTGCAAAACCAAGAAGACGAGCCCCTATGAACAATTTTCTGGAGTGCGGCCAAAAAACTCGCATTCCTAAGTGTTCATTATTGCCGCGCAGACCATGCCCGCCCTTTTTGCGGGCAAAACATCATGAACCCTCAATATCCGTGCGCCTTTCAGTTGAGCGATGACTTGCGCAGCAAGAGTGGCTTCAAGACGCTGGTCGGCTGGTAGGGGATTGGATTTAGAGCCAAGTATCTTGCCGAGAAAAGACTTTCGAGATGCACCAACAAGAACTGGGTAGCCAAGTCGAACAAATTCATCGAGCCTTTTCAAAATTTCGCAATTATTTTCAACGGTCTTGCCAAATCCAATGCCTGGATCTATCCAAATTTGATCCTTTGCTACACCCGCTTTTTCAGCCACGGTGGCGGCGTGGAGTAGATACTCTTTCACATCTCGGACAACGTCGCCGTAAAGCGGGTTGGATTGCATGGTGGCAGGCTTCCCTTGCATGTGCATAATGCAAACCGTACAGCCAGTCTCGACACAAACTTCGATCATGGCAGGATCTCGTAGGCCGGAAACGTCGTTTACGATTCGTGCACCAGCCGAAATTGCCGCATTGGCGATTTCTGGCTTTGTCGTGTCAATGGAAATAGTCACGCCTAGTTTGGCGAGTGCCAAAATGACTGGAAGAACACGTTTCAGTTCTTCTTCGACGAATACAGGTTTGGCTCCCGGACGGGTTGACTCGCCGCCAACATCTATGATATCCGCGCCTTGTTCCATCATCTGATGGCCGCGTTCTATGGCGACTTCTGGTTCAAAAAACAATCCGCCGTCGCTAAAGCTATCCGGAGTTACATTGAGAATTCCCATGATTGCCGGACGATTAGTCGGCAATTCAATCTGCATTAAAGCAGTGCTCCGGCGTCTCCCTCAAAGCGATCATGAATCAAGCGAACTGCACGGTAACATTCGGCTTCAGGAACCAAAACAGAAATTGACAAGTCGCTATCCGCTGTTTGAAGGACCGGAATTTTTGCTTCGTGCAAAGTGCGGAGCACTGACACAAAAAGTGCAGGTCTCGGCATTTGGCTCGCCGCAACCAAGGAAACCATCGTGCAGCCTTCGGTTTGCTCAACCGGAACCACATGAATTTTTCCAAGGGAAGCCAACAGCTCTCGCTGAGTTGTAACTGCTTGTGATTCGGCATGACCGAGCTGCATGAGCACGACAATCGGCTTTTCGCCATCTTTCAGCGGGATTACTAATGCATCGAGAAGCTCTTGAACCATAGGAAACTGCGTTCGAGACACTGCAAAACCAGTTCCAAGTGGGCTCAAATTGAGCATATATAAGTTGATGTCGTAACGCGCCATCATCTCGAAAATTCTGCTTTCTAAATTTGTGCGATGATTGTCTGGAACCGACTCCAGATGGAAGGATAAATACACCAGCTGTCCAGTGTGAGCGACCCCCGTAAGTCGCCTTTCTGCAAGTTCGCCGCGGGTTACAATTTCCGTGCCTAAACTATCTGAAAACGTGTTCTTGATCCAAAGCGGAATCTGGTAGCTCATGGCGATCTCAGCGGCTCGGGGATGCACGACCCGTGCGCCAAGGTGAGCGATTTCTGCAACCTCGTCATAAGTGATTCGGCTCAAAGTTGCCGCATCGGGAACTGCGTCAGGGTCGGCAACTTTAACGCCATCAACGTCGGTTAAGATTTCTACAGACTCAGCCTTAAGTGCAGCTCCCAATGCCGCAGCAGTCGTATCGCTTCCTCCTCTGCCAAGCGTTGTGAGTTCTCCCCCTGGGCCGCCTTCCGGGGAAACGAATATTCCTTGAAACCCGCAAACGACAGGCACATATCCTTTATCAATGCTTCGCAGTAGGCTGACCGGATGAATGGCCATGATTCGGGCGTTTCCAAAGACTCCGTCGGTTCGAATTCCCGCTTGTCCTCCTCGAAATGCTTGGGCTGGCTGTCCGAGAGTTTTGAGCGTGTGGGCAAAAACAACGGCGCTGAGGATTTCGCCACATGCGATCAGTAGGTCGACTTCCCTGGCATCTGGTTCGACATCTGGGTCAATTTCCCGGATCATTTGAAGTAGTGTGTCGGTCGCATAGGGAGCTCCTCGTCGCCCGATCGCGCTTACGACGACCACAGGCGAATAGCCTTGCTGTACTGCGGAGATCACGCGCATCGCTGATAGCTTGCGAGCTTCTGGCGTGGCAACGCTAGTGCCTCCAAATTTCAGAACCTTAATTGCCATTTTTCCCCTGTGCAAGCTCTTGCAATGCGGTCCGGACGCATTCCGATTCTTCTGCTGCGACGACGATCAGCATTCTGTCGTGCATATCTGTTATGTGTTCGAGCCTTGCTCCCGAA
>JANNJE010000259.1:0-2267 GCA_031405735.1 Armatimonadota bacterium
CTTCGTGGCCTTGGCCCCAGGATCATGAAGGCGACAGGCGTTTGCCGACAACTTCCGAAATCCGCATGCAAGTATACTCAGACCTCGCCTACGGAGCCAAAGCGCTCTGGTATTACACCTACGCCACACCAAGACATGCGAAGGAGACTACCTCAGTCATTATTGACAAGGATGACAAGTTAAAACCGGCCTATGCCGGAATCAAAGCCATAAATGCCGAAGTACAAGCTATGGCTCCTGTTCTCATGACGCTTAACTCCGTCGATGTCATGCATGTCAAACCGAACCACAAAGGGCTGAAGCCTTTTACGCCAAACAATATCATAGCTGATATCCAGGCGGAAAATCTCCTGATAGGCTATTTCAAGGATAATACCGGCGTTGATTATTTCATGCTGGTGAACAAGCTGACCGGTAAACCGAACAATAACATACGGCTGAAGTTAAAAAAAACGACGGGTAAGCTGTATCAGATTGATAAAGCGACCGGCAAGCCGGTTAGTTATAAGTTGAGTAACAGTACAGCATTGATAAACCTTGGGCCTGGAAATGGTATATTGTTGAAAGTAAATTGAGAAGTTATATGATGAGAATCTAAGACTAAATTTGTTTGAGTTTCAATTAACAAAATACTAAAGGACATGAAATGCAACTGAGAAATATCGTAAAAAACAGCATTAATGCTATCTTGGCTCCTCTTGGATATTCCATTATTAATGCTGATTATAATAAGAGCATGTCCATGCAAGGAGCTATAGAGGCAATTGCAAAAAGAAAACATTTAATTACTACAGTAATAGATATTGGGGCTTCAAACGGCCAATGGTCTTCCATGTTGATGGATTATTTCCCCTCTTCCAACTATCTGCTTATTGAAGCTCAACCTGTTCACGAAAAAGAGCTGAGGATTTTTTGTGAGAAATTTAAAAATGCTGAATACGTTTTGGCAGCAGCAACGTATTGAACCATTGATACTGATATAGATTCGCATCGTAAACCTGCCAGGGAATGCGCGCAAGATCCGGGGCGAAGCGTTTTAAATAATCGATTTGGAATTGACGTCCGACTAAAAAATGAGACGGAACGGTCTGAAAGAAATCTGCCCGATCCAAGCAAGAGATGCCCTCCTGCTTGTTCGTGCGGCACCAATCTTGAGCCTGAGCATGTCGAGTCAGTTAGCCGCAGAACCGCTCTCGGATGGTTGGTCACGGGCATAAACATCGCAGTGGGGCTTGCACTTGCGATTCCCGTTGTGCGGTTTGCAGTAGCTCCGATTTCGGCAAAGCTAACCGAGCGATGGATGCCAGTGCTGGACGACTCCGACCTTGTTCTCGGCCAAACCCGCGAAGTCTCGTATGTGATGAACATCGTGGACGGCTATCAAGCGGTAGACCGAAAATACACGGTCTTTTTGCACAGAACTGAATCTGAGGTCAAATGCTTCGATCCGGCTTGCACCCATCTGGGATGCAAAGTCAATTTTCAAGACGATCAAAAGCGATATTTCTGCCCGTGCCATGGAGGTGTTTTTGACGAAGTCGGCAATGTTGTTTCTGGGCCGCCACCTTCTGGACTTGTCGAGCACCCCGTCAAAATCGAAAACGGCAAGATTTTTGTGAGCCGAAAGGTATAAGCCATGTTAAAGGAACCTCCAGCACCTACTCCATCAAGCGAAACGGTTGAGCGCCCGATCATAACGATCGGCCCCGAGCAGCCAGAGCAGCAATTGGTTCGCGAACGTCCAGGGCTGAAGGATTGGCTGGAACTGCGTATTGGATGGTGGGGATTTGTACGAAAGAATTTGGATGAACCTATGCCCCCTGGGGTCGGTTGGTGGCAAACTTTGGGCAATCTGCTTTTGACGCTGTTGGTTTTCCAATTTACAACAGGCGTTGCATTGGCGATGTACTACAGCCCAAGCCCGCAATCGGCATACGATTCTGTCAAGCACATTACTGAAGGAGTGACTGCTGGCTCCCTGGTGCGAGGACTTCATATATGGGGATCAACTGCCATTGTAGTTGCGATGGTCATGCACACGCTTCGAGTTTTCTTCTGGGGCTCATATAAGAAGCCGCGAGAACTGACCTGGGTTTTTGGCGTGCTCATCTTCCAAGTCATGCTTGCCTTTTCGTTCACGGGATACCTCCTTCCGTGGGATCAAAAAGCGTACTGGGCGACTGTTGTTGGAACTCGAATTGCGGGAACGATTCCGGTCGTTGGCGACATGATGATGGTTCTCATTCGCGGAGGAAACGAGGTCGGCG
>JANNJE010000260.1:0-9894 GCA_031405735.1 Armatimonadota bacterium
AATTCAAATGGTCGCACACTCAATTTGATCTGTCAATTCGATATATTCTTACGGGCGGAACGAACCAATCTGATTTGGCCGAGGTCGTAAAGATTGTAAACAAGAGTCCAACGGCTCGAATTGGCATTTCGCTCTTTGAATACGACGATTTTGATTTGAACGGAACTGCTGGTGGTGATACTGCGACGAAGTTGAATTCGTCCACCATTAGGCAAACCGACGGACCCTTTGGCGTTACGGTTGGAGCGACACCAATTCCAAGCATCATGGAAGTTGCCGGTTTCCCAAGCATTCTCAATAATCTCATTGATCAAAACGTTGACAATTTAGATCCGACATTGACAACTTTTGGCCCTGGCGATGCGACCTTCGGTATGCAATGGAATGTCGGAATTGATGGCGGCCAAACATTTTTGATGAGCAAGAACAAGATTCTCGTTGTTCCAGAGCCTGCGACAATGGCAGCATTGGCAATTGGCCTGGCCGCAGTACTTGCTCGACGGCGACGAAAAGCGTAGCATGTCCGTTTCCGGCGTGTAAAATTAACTGCCGAGAGCCTAAGGGGCCGGGAGGAAACAGGGGCGCGAGTTTTTCGCGCCCCGAAGTTTTGTGCTCATGTCCCTTTCTTGACCTTGGCTGTAAACTCCCCAGATGACCGAAGCCGAACTTGCTCGGGAAATGGAAATCCTATTAGGTAAAGATAAGGTTCAAAAGACCTCGGCGGCAAAGCGCGCTTATGATTGCGATGCGTACTCCATCGAGAAGTCTGAACCTTCGGTCATTGTGCTTCCCGAATCAACGGAAGACGTTCAAAAGGTCGTTTTGTGGTGCAATGAAAATAACGTTCCGTATACTCCGCGTGGTGCAGGCACAGGCTTGAGCGGGGGCTCGCTTGCGGCAAAGCACGGCGTATTGATTTCCACAAAGAAACTCACTGGCATCATCGAAATTGACCTTGAGAATCGTTGCCTGAAGGCGCAAGCGGGCATCGCCAACAAAAAGATTTCGGACGCTGTAGCCGAATTCGGCCTCCATTTCGCACCAGACCCAAGCAGCCAGGCGGTTTCCACTTTAGGAGGCAATATCGCCGAAAATTCTGGAGGTCCGCATACGCTCAAATATGGCGTGACTGTCCAACACATCTTGGGCGTTACGATGGTTACTCCAGATGGCGAAATCGTCGAATTCGGTGGAAAGGTTGCAGGTTGCCCAGGCTACGATTTTTTGAGCATCATCGTGGGCTCAGAAGGCACGTTGGGAGTCGTCACGGAAGCGTGGGTAAAGCTGACTCCGCTTCCGAAAGCCGTTAAAACCGCATTGATTTCCTTTCGAACTGTGCGAGACGCAACCGAAGCCGTTTCAGCAATTATCGCAATGGGAGTTTCGCCTGCAGCCTTAGAGTTTATGGATTCCGGAATTCTAAAGGCGTTAAATGCTGCATTTGGACTAGAGTATCCCGAAGGAACAAATTCGCTTCTTCTGGTGGAATGCGACTCCGATTCGGAATCTGGAGCCGTTCAGATTGTCGAAACCGAAATGGCAAGAGTGGCCATGATTTGCGAGCAAAATGACTCAATCGAGGTTCGAATTGCTAAAGATAATGGTGAAAGGCAAGCGTTTTGGACAGCCAGAAAGAAGGGAATTGGTGCCATGGGCAGGCTCGCACCAACAATAGTCACCCACGATGGCGTGATTCCGCGCTCAAAACTCCCTGAAATGCTTGATTTGGTTTATGAAGTGGCTACGCGGCATCAAATTGGCGTTGCAAACTTGTTTCATGCGGGAGACGGCAATTTGCATCCATGCTTTTACTTTGATGACCGAGACCCAAAGCAAATTGAAGCTGTGATTCAGGCTGGTGAGGAGATTATGAAACGGTGCATTGAGCTGGGCGGGAGCATAACGGGCGAGCATGGCATTGGAGTGGAAAAGCTTGATCTAATGAAGCTCCAATTTTCAGAGGAGGACCTTATAGGGCAGGCCATGGTGAAGCAGATTTTCAATACGGGCGAACTCTGTAATCCCTGCAAGGTGATTCCGAATCAGAAAGGATGTGTCGAGCACCAGCGAAGGTGGCGCGGAGCGGCGTGGTGAATTCACCATCAATCGTTCGTCCTAAATCCACAAACGAGCTTTCAGAGATGCTCAGATCAACCTCGTCCGCTCGAATTCTGGGCTACTGGAACCAAATCTCCGATACCGAAGTACGCCAGAACCGAAACGATCCCGAAGGGATCGAAGATTGTAGCCCGGAGTCGAACGAAGAGAGACTCCGGGTTCAAGCGACCATCAAAAGATGCACCCCGGAGGGGTGCCAGAATCTGAGTACCAGCGCACAGAACGCCGAATCTGCAATCGAACTTGGTGCAATGTCGGGAATTATTGACTTTTCTCCGAACGACCAGGTTGTCAAACTCCGCTCTGGAACGACAATCGGCCATCTGAATTCAGAATTGGCAAAATCGGGCCAAACAATCCCGATTTTCAATTCAAACAACGGCCAAACGTGGGGCGCATGGGACACATTATCGCTTGCCGACTGCATTGCCTGGAACCTGCCTCACGGGCTCGAATTCCAGCATGGAACCTGGAGAGACTGGGTACTTGGAGCAACAATCGTCGCTGCCGACGGGATGATCTTCAAATCGGGTTCGAGTGTCGTAAAAAGTGTGGCGGGATACGATATTCATCGCTTAATGATCGGAGCACGTCACACTCTTGGGGTGGTTGCCGAAGTCACGATGCGAACGACTCCGATTTCAACTCTCAAACCTTCAGAGATAGAAGTTCTTCATCCGCATGACATAGATGCACTGCCGGATTGGCGCATTCAGAGATGCTTGCGAACCGATTGGGATCAAATGAAGGATGGCATAGCAGATTTACTGGTGGCGATAGATCCGTCTACTTGCACCGCCTTTTGTAAAGTAAAGCCAACTCCGCCACGGCGATTTGAAAGCGATTGGATATTAGATGTAGGGCAGTCCAATTCATTCTTGAATCAAGCTACTATCGCTTATATGAAGAGAGCCAAGGAAGTTTTTGATCCGGCGGGCAAACTCAATCCAGGGGAAATGGGGATATTTTGATGTCTAAGGAATCCCTTTCAAATCTAACTACTAAGTGCATTCGATGCGGATTCTGCCTCGAATCCTGCCCTACGTTTGTGCTTTCAGGCAAGGAAACAGAATCCCCGCGCGGAAGAATTTATCTCGCAAGAACGGCTGAAGCTGATCAAATGGCTTGGCGTGAAGTCGCAGATTCACTAGATTCTTGTCTGGGGTGCAGGGCTTGCGAAACCGCTTGCCCAAGCGGAGTCGAATACGGTTCGATTTTGGAATTGGCCCGCCAAGAGATTGCGCAAGAAAAGCCAAATCGCTGGCAGAAGATTCTGCTTGGCGTAATAACAAAGCCAAAGAAATTGAGAGCACAAATGGCACTTTTGAAGTGGACCCCTGGAAAGCGGGTTCCAAGGATTCTGAGTAAATTGCTGAGCGGCCAGAATCCAGAAGCCGACCGACCCAAACCCGAGCCGCTTTTCGACTGGCCAGAACTCGTTGAAGCAGACCTTCCCCCGATTCGTAACGAAGTCTGTCTGTTAGAAGGCTGCGCGATGCGAGTTCTGTTTCCAAATGTCCATATTGCTACAAAGCGAATTTTGCGAAGGATGGGCTTTAGGGTCTTAGCGTGGGAAGGTGAATGCTGCGGGGCGCTTCACGCCCACAATGGGCTGCTTGAAGAAGGAAGAGCAATAGCGGCCAAGCTTTCTACATCCTTGCCGAAAGGGGATCCTTTGATTGTGAATTCGGCGGGATGCGGGAGTCATTTGAAGGATTCGGGGGTTTGGCAAACGAAGGACTTTTCTGAGTTTCTAATTGAAAACGGATTCTTGGATGCAATTCAGAACCCTCCATCCCCTTACCCCTTCCTCCCAGGGGGAGGAAGGGGGAGCGCCAACCCTCCATCTCCAACCCCTTCCTCCCAAGGGAGGAAGGGGCTCAGAATCGCCTACCACGACGCCTGCCACCTTGCACACGGACAGGGAATTCGAAACCAGCCGAGGAAACTGTTAGAATCGTTGCCGGGATTTGAACTTGTTCCCCTAAACGAGGCCGACATGTGTTGCGGATCTGCAGGAATTTACAACCTCACCCAGCCTAAAATTGCTCGCGAACTGTTGGAAAGAAAATGGGCAAACATCGAAGCTACTGGTTGCAACGTGGTTGCACTCGCGAATCCAGGATGCCATGCCTGGATTGCTCAAGCCGCACGAGAGAAACAGTCCCATATTCGAGTTCGGCATATTGCTGAAGTGTTAGAATGTGCGTTTAGTGGCATGGAACTTTGATTGTGCGAATGCATTTATAACAATGGTCGTACAATATGAAGGACAAACAGATTCAGATGACCGACCCGCCGAAAAATGCATTAGCAGATATCCAAAGCACCCCAGATCAGCGCAACATCGCTATTGATAAGGTCGGCGTGCGCAATGTGCAGTATCCGATTGTCGTGTTAGACCGAGCGAACGAACGGCAGCACACCATCGGAAGTTTCACGTTAACCGTCCACCTGCCTCACGAGTTCAAAGGAACGCACATGAGCCGCTTCTTAGAGGTCTTGGGCGAACAGCATCGAGAGGTCAGCGTCCACGGAATTCCAACCTTGCTGAAAGTGCTTAAAGAGAGGCTGAACTCTGAAGCATCGCACATAGAGGTCACCTTCCCATTTTTTATGGAGAAGGCAGCCCCAGTAACTGGCAAAAGCGGCATGATGCCCTACACTTGTGGATTTATCGCCGAATGCAACAACGGAGATGTTGATTTTGTAATGACTCTCTCGGTTCCGGTAACGACGCTTTGCCCTTGCAGCAAAGAAATCTCAGATCGAGGCGCACACAACCAGCGAGGAATCGTGAGCGTTAAACTTCGAACGAACGATCATGTCTGGTTCGAAGAAGTCATCGAAGTGATTGAAAGCTCAGCTTCTTGCGCTCTCTATCCAGTTCTCAAAAGACCAGACGAAAAATGGGTGACTGAAAAGGCATACGACAATCCTCGATTTGTTGAGGATATGGTTCGGGAAGTTGCCCTCATGTTTGATGCCGATTCGAGAGTGACTTGGTACGAAATCGAAGTTGAGAACCAAGAGTCCATCCATGCGCATAATGCGTATGCGCTTTTGGAGAGGGTTAAGGATTTTGGGAGTGCGCGGGCTTGACCGCGCTATTCCTTTCAATCACGAACAATGGTTAAGGAAAAACGAAAGAGTCGGATTCAGTATTGTCTCCAAGCCCACATCCATTTTCCGAACAAAAGCGCGGTCAAGCCCGCGCACACCAAAAAACTACTCCTTCTTCGCTCCGTCAGAAATCCACTGCTCAATCTTAGCAATTACTGCCGCAGGCATCGAACCTGTTGGAGGCATTACTTTCCCCTGGCCCTTTAGATTTTGCAGAATTGAGCTAGAAGCTGGATTGCCAGCGACGACAATGGCCCTTCCTCTGCTTCCAGCCATGACGCCCTCATAGCTAGTCAGCCGTACCCCGCCGTTCCCTCTCATACCATGGCAACCGGCGCAATTTCCCATGAAAATAGGCTCAACATCCTTCCAAACCAGGCCAGTTGATACGGGCTTCACCTCTTTGGTTACGCCACGGCCGGGTGAAAAAACAAAGTCTGAAGCTGCAACTTTAACGATGAACTCAAGCTGCTCAGCAAAAACAATTGTGTCTTTTGTAACTCCATTTTCGGTGACATGCCAAACAAATCCTCGCGCTACGCCTAGTTGGTCATCTATCAGCATTGTGGCTGAAGTGTTTGGGCGCTTCAAAAAAGTTACATCAACTTCTTTGACACCATATTCTTTCATTTTTCGAGCTTTGCCCGGTCTCGAACTTCCTATTGCTTCGGCGAATTTGGGATCAAAAAATGCCGACCAAGCCCAAAGGTCGTCGCCCAAGAACGAAATTGCAGCATTTTCGGCAGCAGGGGCTTCCGTGTACGTTGATGCTTTCTTGTTGTATGTCCAAACTGTGTTGCCATCGGTCACGATCTCTTTGTCTGCGGTGTCAATTCGAATCATGTTCTTTTTGAGCGCAGTAATCTTGGCTTCTATCGGGTTTCCGCCGATAGGTGTGATGGAAACAGTCAGCGCAACACTTGGAGCGGCATGCATTTTGTCAGCATGCAATTTAATCTGAGCGGAAGGAGTTTGAAAAACAAGCGCGGCGGCAATGGGTCCGGCGGCAAGAATGAAAAGCAACGATTTCATAGCATTCACAAAGACAACATTTTGACATACTTTCGCCCACCCGTACTGTTACGGTTGGTCTCGAAAGTTACTTTGAGCATAAACGCCCAGTGATTTGCAATGTTCTATCATCTTGGCGTCACTTTCACCTATTTTCAAACAATTGATTGCGCCTGTGATGCCATTGGCATCTTCCGGACTGAACAATTGACCTGGAGTACCAAGTAATTCCATAAGAGCGAACATTTTGTGGGTTTCGCCATCAATGCAAACAAAGGGTGTTCCTGCACATGCTGCGAAGATTGTCGGGTGAAAGCGTCCGCCGACGTGAAGGGAAGCCCTGCCAATAAGTGAAATCATCGCGAGATGGTCAATTTCTTTGCTAGAAAAGAGCGGACAGTCCAATTCCAGTCTTTCATAAAGCCGGTGATCGGTAGGTGTGCTCGCAGCGAAGACTATTTTGAGATTACGTTGCATAAGCGCTTGGATCCATTCTCGAACGCTTTCAATAGCCCATGCTCCAGCATTCGCGCTTCCCGTGACAACGGCGAATTCGCCCTGTATCCCTTGATTTGACAGCCAAGAACTCACCCTTTCTCCAGAATCAGCAGCGGCCAAAAACGCGCAATCAGTTCCCAATTCAGCATTCCAGCCCCGTTCAATCGCCAACCTGAAGGAAACGGGCTCCCTCAGAACGAGCCTATCAACCCTCGTTAGAACACGATCAAGTAGGCCACTCATTGACCCATCTCCAAGTTCTATCGAACAATTCACAACCCATACCGGGCATTTTCGAGACGCGAGTATCTTGTCAATAATTGAGAGCCACGCAAAAGCCTGTGGCTGAGGATGAAGGGTTCCTTCACCGTTAACCACCACTAAATCGGCATTTTCGAGCGCAGATTGCCATTTTCGCATAAGTAAACGCGCCCCCACTTTGCCTAAGGGATCGCGCCAATTCGATATCGGCCCCCTGGGCGCCCAGCGATATCCAAGCGAAAACGCCCACTTGGGATCTCGGATTTCGGTACGCCGAATTCCATTGATTGTTGCTCCAGGATAGGTTGCTTGCAAGCCGCGAACGAGTTCAGTTGTCGTCGCCTGACTGCCCCAATTTTCATCAAGGCGATTGTCTAATAACAAAACTACTTGCTTTTTTGAAAAATCGGACATATAATTGGGGAGTTCGTGATTTGTAATTCGTTATTCTGCATCAAAAGAACGGGTGCCTTGAACGAAAAACTAGTTACGATTAGTCATTTCTCGCGAAGGAGGATGAAAAAGTGATTCGAAAAGCATTTACTCTTATTGAACTGTTAGTTGTGATTGCCATTATCGCCATTTTGGCGGCAATCCTTTTCCCGGTGTTTGCTCAAGCTAAGGAGGCAGCGAAGAAAACTCAAAGCCTCTCGAACACAAAACAGACTGGTTCGGCAATACAGATTTATATTGCTGACTACGACGACCTATATCCGCTGTGCCATGGCGTCAATGACAATGGTACATATGCGGTCGCTAGGTGGAACGGTTATCCTGCAGGATGGGACAGCGTTACATACGAGTTTGGAGATTCTGTAATGTGGGGAAATTCGATCTTTCCTTACATGAAAAATGACCAAATGTTGGAAGCTCCTGGTGCGCCACTAGTGCGAATGAACAGCGTATTCGGCGCTGGGGCATACGCCAATCCACGTAAGAAGCCAGGTGCAACCAGTTTGGTGATCAACGGCTTAATAAATGCATATTCTGGAACCGCAGTTGCAAATCCGTCTGATTTAGTGATCTTGTGGTACGGCTTTGGCAAGGAAAATTTGCTTGGTGCGATTAACATGGAGCCTGCGCTGAACTGCGGAGCGGTGACCGAGTGTAGATTCAATCCTGCGGGACTGCCTGCTTCAACCACATACACAGGAAATGCAACTCGAGGGGATATTTTCTGGGTTTCGTACTCATCTCCAACCAATGATTCTGTCTGGTTCTATGGGCGGGGAATGAACATGGGCCGAGCGGATAGTTCAGCGAGGTTCTATCAGATGGGGGGTGCGCCTAATGCACTCCTTAGCAACAATAGAGATCCGTTTCGAACTTATGGCGGCAGAGGAGACTACTGGCTAACAGTTCAACGTTGTGCCGCAGGAAGCTCGACGGTTTACTATTCAAGTTTCTTTAGGCCGGATACAGAACTTAGAGCTACTCCCGGCACCGCTGGAATCTGCTTCCCATAGGTGAAAAAATGAAAAAAATTGGAAAACTCTTAATTCTTGTAATCGGACTCTCTATATTGTATGGTTGTGCATCGGAACCTGCGGAACCAAACACAAGCGCTCCTGCCGAAGGTGAGGGTCGCGGAGGCAGATCAGCCGGAAAGGACGGATAGGTCAGCTGAGTCACTCGAAAGTCAGTTGTCGGTGTAACAATCTGACAACTGACAACTGATAACTGACAACCACTCAATCTACGGCCCAGCGAATCTTGTAAGCGCCTCGCTCAAAGTTCGAGCGGTGTAATTCACCATCGGAATGCTGTTCGCATAGTCCATACGAGTGGGTCCAATCACAGCAATCGTTCCTGCCTCGATCGAACCCACATAGAAAGTTTGCCGAACCATCGAAAAGTGATGAAGCTCGGGCTTTCGGTGCTCTTTGCCTATGGTGACGGGCGTCGTTTCATCCGATGGGGCGTGAAGGCTGTCAATCAAGAGGTCTGTTTGTTTGAACTGGTCAACTAGGTGGGCAAGCATCGAGGCATCGTGCCGATACTCAGGCTGGCCGAAAAGGAACTCTTCACCATGGGTGACTAGCTTGCCACGTGTCAGTTCTCTCGCCATTGCCTTTAAGGCGTTGATCGTAATTTGTGCAAGCTGCTGGCCGGACTCGGGGTGCAATTCGCTAGGAACTTTCAACTTTGGCAGGGTGCGGATCGGTTTGCTAATACATTCTCGTTGAAGCCATTCGTTGACTTGCCCGATGTCTGCAAGGGTCAAGCCTGCAGGACATTCCACAAGACGATTATGGACATCGCCATTGCTCAGCCCAAGCACGACCAGAGCCTGATGTGGGCCGAAGGCACTTACTATTGCGCTCTTGACGGTTACATTCGCGCCCTTTAGGGTTGTTGCGACGGAAAGAAGGTGCGTCATTCGGCTGAGCACTCGAGTCGTTTCGCTCAACAACTCCCGCAAAGCTTCCCCTTCCTGAGCTGACTTTACTTGCTTACGGTTCGCACTTTCGGGAGGCTGCAATTGGAGCAAATTGTCAATATAGAATCGGTAGCCCTTGTCGCTCGGAATTCGTCCGGCAGAGGTATGCGGCTGTTCAAGGTAGCCTTGTTCGCTCATTTCGGCAAGCTCGTTTCGAACGGTTGCCGAACGAACTCCCAAGTCGTATTTGACGGTTAGCAATTCGCTGGCTACCGGCTCTGCACCTGCGACGTACTCCACAACCACAGCGTGGAGAAGGATGCGTTTTCTTTCTGGCAATGATTCCATGAGAGTGCTAACTTACTGTTCTTCCTAATTATGACGTTTGTTTGCGCCGACGACGGAATTTGAGAAACATGAAAGAGAAATCCCGAAGGTGATTATTCTGCTTTGATCCTTTATCAGGACCATTTATCAAATTCTGACCCCAACGGGGTCGAATA
>JANNJE010000261.1:0-11793 GCA_031405735.1 Armatimonadota bacterium
AGTCGCGCGCTACCCGCCCACGGCTTCACCGTCCTGTCCGCCAAGCTCGGATACAAGGCCAAAATCCCGGTTGACCCCGCCAGCCTGAGCCCCGAGCATCTGGAAGAAGTAGAAGCCTTCCTGGCCGCCATCGATGCGAACGACGATGTGCAGAATGTGTTTGCCGGCCTGGTTCCTTTGAAAGTGACATCCCACTACGTTTGTAATCTCGCATGGTCTGTTCCAGCATTCGCTTTTGCTCGCCTAAAAGATTGGGCATTGTATCTGCATAAGCCTTGATGACGTTAAAGAGATCTTCACGTTTTCCAACTTCGATGTACCAATTTGTTACGGTTTCTTCGGCTTGACGAGCCTGATCTCGAATCTTGGAATCTGGATTCACATATTGTTGAAAAATGCTCATGCTAGTTTCTGAGTCGAACTCGGCAGTCAATCTATCCAAAAATCCAAGTACATTGTCGAAATTTCTCTCTCCAGGTGTTAAGGCAAGAATCCTAGCAATGCCTGAATCTGCCTTCTTTATTGCGGCATCCATTTTAGATGCGATTTCTTGAGAAAAGGAACTTGAGGCGCAGACAACTGCGGCAAAAAGAACAACGTGACGTATCCACTTCATTCTATAAGGATACTTGGGGAGCGCCTTGAAACGGTTCTCCGAAGTGGGAAAGTTACTTTCGGGATTTCTTTGGGAGTGCGTGGGCTTGACCGCGCTTTTGATTGGAAAAAGGTTAAGGGATAGAGAATAATTCTGAATCCGGCTTTTTCATTTTTCCATTTTCCTTCGCAGATGGAGAAGCGCGGTCAAGCCCGCGCACTCCCAAAACTTATCCAAACATTTCTTCAGCTTCTACGATATTGATCAAGACTTCTCTTGGCCGAGGGCCATCGCGCTGGCCGACGATATTTCTCTCTTCCATTACATCTAGCAATCGCGAAGCTCTTTGAAACCCAATTGCGAATCTTCGCTGAAGCATAGAGGTTGAAACCTGGCCCCGTTCCGCCGCAAACATCACGACATCTTGATAAAGTGCGTCGTCCTCGCCCTCGTTGCTTCTACTACCCGACTCGCGAGACTCGGTCGCCGCTTCTTTTACAAGCTCTTTTGGATTCAATTGATACGCTGGCGGCTCTTGTTCTCGCCAGAAATCGCAAATCTTTTCGATTTCATCCTCCGACACATAGCAACCTTGAATACGCACTGGCTTGCTAGCGTCAATCGGCGCATAAAGCATGTCGCCTCGCCCGATTAGGTCTTCTGCGCCTTTTTCATCGAGAATGGTTCGTGAGTCAATCTGGCTGCTCACGGCAAACGCGATTCGAGAAGGGATATTTGCCTTTATAGTGCCCGTTATAACATCAACTGAGGGCCTTTGTGTAGCGATTACTAAATGGATTCCCACCGCTCGTGCAAGCTGCGCAAGGCGCACAACTGTAGTTTCGACTTCTGCTTTTGCAGCAATCATCAAGTCGGCAAGCTCATCAATAATGACGACGATGTAGGGCATCTTTTCTTGGAAGCTGGCCCTTTCGTTCCAACCGTCAATATTCCGAACCTTTTCTTGATTCAGCAAATCGTAACGACGGTCCATTTCTCGCCAAACTGCCCTCAGTACAGCCGGAGCCTCCCTCATATCGGTCACTACAGGACAAAGCAAATGCGGCAGACGGTCAAAAAGTGTTAGCTCAACCCGCTTCGGGTCAATCATCACGAACTTCACATCCTTTGGCGTGTTTCGAATCATGAGCGACATGATAATTCCAGCCAGGCCTATGGATTTTCCCGAATTCGTTGCGCCGCCGATTAAAAGGTGAGGCATTTTGGTCAAATCGGCATACATATTTCGACCAGCAACGTCTTGCCCAAGAGCCACATAGAGGCGGGAAGGATGTTCCTTGAATTCCCTTGTTTCACAGCACTCGCGGAGGGTGACTGCAATGCGCTTCGCATTTGGGACTTCAACACCTATAGCAGCTTTGCCAGGAATGGGAGCTTCAACCCGAACATGTGAAGCAGCCAGGTTCATCGCGATGTTGTCGGCTAGGGCTGTGATTCGGCTAACTTTGATTCCTGGGCCCAATTGACATTCGTATCGCGTGATGGTTGGACCTGTGGCAACTTCAACAACATTGGCTTCTATTCCAAATTCTTCCAATGTAGATTCTAGTGTCTGAATGTTCTGCTGCATTTCTTGCGCGGTGCGCTTCGGCTTTTCAGCGGGAGCTTGCAACAAGCTCATCGGTGGCAATTTGTAGCCCTCTTTTGGAGTCGAGGTCGTATCAGAAAATTTCTGGCCATTGTCTAATTCTGTGATCTTCAGCGCTTGCTTGCCTTTGGCTTCCGTCAACTGAAGTTGCTGGCCTTCTGGCATTGGCGTCCGTTCCAGGATTCGAGCCTTGCTCGATCCTATCGGCTCATGAGACTCCATCTGAACGACCGCCTTTGCTGCAACTTTTGCGGCATTTGATTTGGGCTTGAGCTTTTTTGCTCGTTCCGCAGCCAATTCGATCATTGCGTGAATCGGCATCTGCAAACACAAAATAAACCCGATCATGCCGAGGCTGCCAATTCCAACATTCTTTGCTGTTCCAAGCAGACCTTCAAGCGCCCAAGCTATGACCGCCCCAACGTAACCACCGCTTTGAGCCACGATTTCTGGGTCAAAGTAATCGCCCGATTGAGTTCGAGCCATTAAGCCGACGACTGTGCAGAAAAGGAGAACCAACCCGATTCCGAGTTGAGTGATCTCTATTTTTTTGCGCCCACCAAGAATTCCGATTCCCAGAAATGTAAATGCGGCAACAATTGCCCAAGTGCCTCCTCCAAAAAGAAGTTTGAGCACATCAGTAATGCCTTGGCCGAGCAAACCTGCATTTCCAGCCCATAGAGCGATGCCGACGATAGCGGCAAACGCAAGGCAGAGTACTCCGGCGATATCATGCCTTCTATGTGAAGTTTCGGCCGTGCGCTTACGAGGCGCGCTTCGCGTCGTACTTTTCATCCTAAAACCTTTACGCGGCCATCCTTGGCGCGTTGCTTCATTCTAGCATGGGAATGGTTGTGATCAATATTTTTTTGGAGCGGAGATCAATTTATGCTTTACGATTTTCCCAACGTCGGTTCCTGCGCTTCAAACAATGAAATTCGACTTGACAGCCAAAAACCACCTCGTACAGATCGAAACGGTACCAATATCACTGCACCAATCGGTCCACCCCAGTTGCAATTGGCGTTGTAACCATGGTGCTGCCATTCGAGCGGGCCACCAGACATTCCCACACTTTGCAATGGTGACCAAGTGGAACCACTACAATTGAAGTTTCTTGCTTTGGCGATGGCTATTGTGGTCTGGTTGCTACCAAGTAACTCTTGAACATTTGAAGCTGGAAGACTTATGTAGCTCAAACGCCGCTTTGTTGGATGTTTAACAACCAAATACCGCTTGCTATCAAAATACTGAACAAAGCTGGCCCGAAGTCTGTTCTCCTTCCAATCCACCACTCTTAGTTCAACACTTGGCCAAGCAAATTCGCCAGCGCACGACGATGCAAAGGCTCCCAGGCTCCAAATGTATGGCTTCTCATCCTGAAACGTATGCCCCTCATTTGGCAAAAACAAGCACGACTTCGGCATTTTTAGCTTGTCCCAATAAAGAGACATCGCATCTGGCGCCCAGAACGGATCATTCGTCCCGTTGATCGAAAACAGCGGACATTTGATTCGATCTGCATACGTTAGCGGATCGAGCATCGCCGCCAATCGCTTCCCATCAGGAGTTTCAAGCGCCGCAAGCATTCCTGATTTCTCGTAATCTTGAATTTGCGGGGAATAATGCCCCCAAAGCTCCTTCTGGTGCTTCATCTGGACAACGATATTGAGGTTGTCGAACACAACCGGCGCGAGCCCGATGATTCGTTTGTCACCCGTTCCAGCCACTAGCCATGTCGTCCAACCTCTTTTGCTTGCACCAGTGATCACAAATTTCTTGATCGGATTTTTTGTACTCGCCGTTGATTTTTCGATGGTGTTCATCGCCTCATACGCAGCTTTTGCCATCGGAAACAGCAAGGGCCAGGAATCATCTTTGGTCTCAAACCATTTTTGAAGGGTAACCGCAATCAGCCCGTCTTCCTTTTGATCCCAGATTGGCTGATTCGGAATTTGGTAAAGCGTCGCAACAGGCATTCCCGCAATTCCGGCAAGTTTCGAAGCAAACGCCTCGTCGTTCATGCCTGTTCGATCACCGGTTATCACCAAGACAGCCGTGCCCTTATTGATCAACTTTGTCGGATGATTGAATGTAATCTCGTGCTTCCACTTGACCCCATGCCAAGTCTGACTGACCAAATTGATGGACTTCGGGCTTCCCTTGGTTGGCGATTGAGTCCATCGCGTGGTTGTATCATGGTCGAAAACATAACGAGTCAGCGGATCCTGAGATAATCCAATCGAAAGAGCGAGGAAGCTAGCAAGAATCATTGTTTCCTTACAGAGAATTCAAATTTTACTTTAACCTGAACTACACCTGTGATACGTTCCGTCTGTACCTTAGGGTTGACATTCCAAGGTGTTTTCTGCGAGAATGTTTCAACTGCCAAGTTGGGCGAGGGTGTATGAGTACAACAAAATTAATTGCCAAAGTAGCGTTAGCGGTTTCAGCGGTTTGCGCCGCAGTCACCGCTTCTGCGTTTTACGACACAGATATTCTGATTCAAAGGGCGCTAAACAGTCCTGATTTTCATGTGAAATATTCGGGCGTTGCCGCTTCAATGATTGAGATGCGAGTGAACGGCTCCAGCATGGGAACTCAAGCTGTTTCAGCTTCAAAATCAGCCGGTGAAGTCATTTTCACGCTCGATTTGTTGAGCTTGAACGATGGCGAAAACCAAGTGGAAGTTCGACTTTTTGATAAGAGCGGCAAGCTACTTGGCACGCAAAAAATGAGCGTGTCTACTGACGATGGTTCGCCCTCACCAGTAAAGCTGACCGGGCCAAAAATGGGTGCAACCGTTCAGGGCACGTTTGAAATCAAAGTTGGTTTTGGCAAGGAAATGAGAAACGCCTATGTAAGTTTCTTTGTAGATGACCAGTTCAAATCAATGAGCAACTCAACGCCGTTCAACTATTTTTGGGATAGTTCAATCGAATCAAACGGATGGCACGAGCTACAAGCTTGGGTAGTTGACGAAAACAGCATTACGCACAAAACTCGCAAGCTTCGAGTATTTGTAAATAATCCAAGTGGACGAACCGTGCGTCGCAATCCTGCTCCTGCAACTACACCTATTAAGCCAATCACTGTGCCAGCAGCGAAGGTCCAAAATACTGTTCCGACAGCTTCAGCAATCAAGCCAGCCGTGATTGTTCCAAAAACAGTAGCTACCACGAAATTGCCTACCGCACCGATTGAACTTTCCATGGCTATGAACAGCTTCAAAGCGGTCACTTCTTCATCAGTAGGTTTGAAATCGGCACAGCCAACGCAATCCGCGACGGCAAGTGCTCGGATGGTGAGCCCGAAATCCCTGCCAACAAAGCTGACTTCCGTCAGTGCTCCAACGGTCAGCAATGTATACACGGCTACCACAGCAGCATCAAGACTCTCCATCGGCTATGGAACAAAAGTTCCTGCTACTGGTAATTTCAAAATCTCGGTGAACGCAAAAGCTGTAAAGTTTGATGTTCAGCCCCGAATCCAAGACGGAGTGCCACTCACTCCACTTCGCCACCTGTTGGAAGCTAACGGCGGCAAAGTTGATTGGGAAGCACTGACAAAAACCGTGTTCGGCAAGAACGTAGATGGCGCTACGATTATGGTGAAAATCGGAGATCGTATGGCATCCATCAACGACAAGTCAATCGATCTTGAAATGGTGCCTTTCCTCGAAGGCGGCAGAACGATCGTTCCGCTTAGCTTTATCCGAGATGCGCTTCAAGTTGATGTCGAATTCGACGTGAAGACAGGCCACGTCCTGATTACTGCGATCAAGAAAAAATAGACTCGGGTTCAGCGAACTGCATGCCGCCTCAGGCGAATGTCGGAGGCGGCATTTTTGCGCGAAACCGCCCGACAACAACATCGGTTGGAGTTGCTTGCAATTTCCTCATAGTTTCTTGAGTCTCGATGCGAAAGTTTTTGTGTGCAATTGCCGATATATTATTCAGAGGCAATCAACCCACTATGAGAAAGGTGAACACGAGGGCAGACCAGCGACGCTATGCGCGTTTTGAAGTACTAGATTACGCGATGATTTATCCGTCAAACGGAAATCAGCCGTTTCGCGCAATTGTTGTTGACGTTGGGCTTGGGGGAGTTCAGCTTCGATCAAAGGAACAACTGCCAATAGGCGACAATTTTGAGCTGATCATCGGAACTTCTGACGGAAAACAGCTTGCCCTGAATGGTGAAATCCGAAGTTCTCGAAAAGTCCCTGACTCTGATCTTTTTGGAAGCGGATACAGATTCTTGCCTGAGAGCCACGATCAGCGAATCGACATCGCAGAATACGTTCACATGGTGTTTCAACGCCAAGGCGAGCAACTGATCCAGGATTAGTCTGTAATCCTATCCTCGACTGCCGCAACTTCCGCAACCGCCGCCTGAGCTCCCAGCTGAATCCTCGGTGCTGAACGATGATCCGCATCCGCAACCCGAAGTTGCGTTTGGATTCTCAATTTTGAAACCGCCAAGGCCTTCGTCAACATAATCAACGCTTGCTCCATCCATATACTGGAGGCTCATTGCGTCTATTCGAATTTGGACGCCGTCTTGGTCAAATGTCTGGTCCGTAGCATCAACCTCTCCGTCATCTAGAGCCATTCCATAGGAAAGACCAGAGCAACCGCCGCCAGCTACCCATACGCGCAATGCAGTATTTGGACGATTTTCAGATGCCATCAGGTCTTTAAGTTCTGTAACGGCTCGCTCGGTTAATGAAATTGCCATGTTTTGTTCCTACCAATCTGTACTCTTTATTATGGCTTAGGATTGCAAATCGTTGCGGGAAAATGAAGAATTTGTAAAAAGGCTGGCAATTTTAGTCGAAATCAAAGGTGTATGTAGCGTACAATATACAAATGTCATCTGAATCGAATACTGCTTCTGGGCGAGTGCGACTTATGGAATCCGCCACGAAGCTCTTTGCAGAGAGAAGCTATGTTGAGGTGGGCATCGCCGAAATCCTTAAGGTCAGCGGAGTTCAGGCCCCAACGCTCTATCATCATTTCGGTGATAAGGAAAAGCTCTTTGTGGCTTGGGCAGAACAAGCGTTCTTGAAATTAGGAGATGAAATTCGGCAATCTACCAACGACATGGCTGATCCGTTAGATGCGCTTACTGCGCTAGCCGAACGCGTGGGTGAATGCGCCTATTTACCAATCTTTCGAACTCTTGACTCAGCAAAGAGACTTCGAGATCTGAACAATGTTGCTCGAATTGAGCAAGCCTATTTCCGAGCCATATTCGAACCACTTTGTATAGCATTGATGGCTGCTTCTGATGCTGGGAGGATTGCGATTGATGCAATTGATCGGTCCGCATCGGTGTTTTTGATGGGCTCGCTAGCGGTCAGCAGCAAAAACGAGCTGCCAGGTTCCGGTGCCGATTCAAACTATCGTTGGTGGGTAAATCATTTCGTCTTCGGCTTCATTCGACCGTTGCCCTAGTCCTGCCAATTCTGTCTGCTTCCAAGTACAATTGGTGTTCAAGGAATCCGAATGCCGTACATTGTAACTGAGCCCTGCGTGGGCGTTAAAGATAAGTCTTGCATGACCGTTTGCCCGGTTGATTGCATTTATGAAGGAGATACGATGGTGTACATCAATCCCGACGAGTGCATTGACTGTGGTCTTTGTGAACCAGAATGCCCGGTCACCGCGATTTTTGTAGATACAGATGTTCCGCCTCAATGGAAAGACTACATTGAACTCAATAATAAAGAGTCAAAGCGAATTGGCGGCGGTTAAGCGGCTTCAGACTCGGCGAGATAGTATTTGAGGAGTTGACTCCACCTGGTTTGATGTGGTTGGGCCAAAGGATACATTTCGATTCCGACCCGATAAGAACCTGTAAGTCCATCAATGGTCTTTGAATAACAGACTTCGCCTTTCCCATAGATTTCGCCAAATCTTGTGGACAGTGACACGTTTGCAATTTCGGCCTTCTCAACCGACGCCAAAGTTCGCAATCCAACCCCTGTGGGTGAAAGATCAATAATGTCGCATACGGTTTCGAACCAGCCCATCTTTAGCGTACATTTCAGGTCTGCGACTTTTACTCGAACAGCCTCGTTTGAATCTACGGATCGAGGATTAGTCAACTGGCAAAACGTACTGCGATGACCATTGCGATTTTCGAATGCAGCACGAAACATTGCAGCTTGTCCGTCTCCAAACGCCTGAATGAAGAATGCCTCTTGGGATTCAAATTCGTCAAGGCCGTTGAGACGAACAACAATCGTGTCATCTTCAATCTCGAAAATCCAACCCGTGAAAAAGCGCGAATCCGATAAGCGCTGCAAGCGAATTCGAGTTCCTTCGTATGATTGGCTCAAAAAGGTCTTTTTCATTTGATGATATTCGCGAAATCTTACAAACTTCGCATTGTACTTTTCACTACTGAATCCGGTTCCAAAGTGCTTTACTTACTCGATCAATGGACTCAATTTGAAATCCCGTACGAAAATTGTTTGGAATCTGTTTGCTGGCCCTACAATATCGCACTACCGCTTTACATTGAACTTCGCCCAACTGGGTCTCGACGCAGACATCGTATAGCCGTCCTATCTGCAATTTTTCGGAAATGACAATTGCCATTCCATTGTCACACGTGTCAACTGCCGCTCCCTCAATTCTTGTCGAGTCAGATACAACAATCGCCTTCAAAACTTTTATCAGTCGCCGCGCTTGCTCAGTAGTTTTGCGTTGCGTCACGGCACTCGATATGGCAAAATCAAACTCGAAATCCGCAGCAACAAGGACACCCTTTTTCATTCTTGATTCTGCATCGGTTGCGTTGAGGCTGCAGAATCCAGAATCAGAACCAAATTCAAGCCGTCCCTGGAAGGCGGCGATTGATTCGTGACCAAAAACTTCAAATTGAAATTCTTGACCTGTCGTAAGGACAACTTCTGGGCTCGAAAGCAGCAGAATTCTCTGACCCGTAAAATCTTGCACCCAGCCGGTAAAAAACTTGCAGTCCGACAACCTCTGGAATTGGGTTCGCACCCCAGTGAGTTCGTTTTGCACGCCTATGCTTAGGTCTTGCCCGCAATTTGACATCTAGATTAATGTTTTCGGTTGAGAAAGCTCAATTGTCTAGTTACATTTCAAACGACTGCTGTACAAAATTCGGTGTATTTAGTTATTTTGCATACCTTGCGAGAAAAACTCTCCCCACTAATAATTGTAAAATGACTTATGGGCGAAAATTCTGAAAAAATGACAAGCTTGACGCCCCTTCAAAAAGCGCAAGAACAGTTTATTGTCGAATGGGGTCGAATGAGCTCGAGTTGGGGCATTAATCGAACAATGGCGCAAATTCATGCGTTGCTGTTCATTACAGGAAACACTCTAACCGTTGACGAAATCATGGCGCGACTACAGATCAGCCGAGGTAATGCCAGTATGAATCTACGCGACCTTATGGACTGGGGCATTGTTAGAAGAACTCGAAACCCAGGCGAACGGCGCGACACATATTCCTCAGAAAGCGATCCATGGCAAATGTTCGCCCGTGTAGTGAGAGAGCGAAAACGACGTGAAATTGACCCTACAGTAGGCGCTATCGAAGAGTGTTTGGCGAAACTGCCAACCGAAACCAATGGCGACGAAGGAGTTGAAATCTGCCGTCGGCGCCTTTCGGGCCTCCTTGAAATTTTTGGCGTGATAGACATGGTTTACAACCAGGCGATGGCTACTGATCGAGCGTTCTTTACAGCAGTCGAAACCTTCAGAAGCGAAAATCCAGCCAAAACCTAGTACCGCAGGAGTTCTAGTTTTCAAGAATTTTGCATAACAATTCGCATAACCGGTGGTAGTGTATTAGGGATGCCAGCTCGCGCCAGCCAAGAGAAAGGACATGCAAGCGTTTCGCGATTTCCGCTATTGCCGATTCGCGATGCAGTGATCTTTCCAGGCCACGTGCACTCTTTGCTAGTTACGAGGGAGCATTCTCGAAGGACTGTTCGGCAAGCCCAACAAGACGGATCACAAGTCATCTGCGTCACCCAAAGAAACAGGGCAGCAGAAGAACCGCGGATGTCCGAACTCTACTCCGTTGGTGTATCTTGCGAAATCATGCACGTTACACCGTTGCCCGATGGGTCAATTCGTGCAGTGATTCGAGCCGGATCTAGAATGCAAGTTCGATCGGTCAAAAAAACCACCAAGATGTGGATTGCAGAAGCACAAGCGATAACATCCGCAACAATTGAATCAGATGAACTTGTGGCCGTAACCCGATTTTGCATGGCTAAGTTCACCGAACTCGCCGAAGCGGACAGCACCATTCCAATAGAATCGCTGACTTCATTCTCGCCCGACGATCCTTCTGAGCAGATCATTGATGCAATGTCCTATTTTCTTTCGGCACCGATTGCAACAAAGCAGGCGCTTTTGGATGAGCGCGACGTTTTGATTCGTGCAAGTGAACTTTCAAAAGTCCTCGCTAGGGAAATCCGCTTGCATGAGATTCAGCACGATGTTGCCAAGTCAGTGAATCAGACTTTTGACGACGCCCAAAGGGAGTACTTTTTGCGCGAACAGTTACGTTCGATTCAGCGAGAACTGGGCGATGTTGAATCCAATTCTGAGGCGGAAAGACATAGGCTTAATCTCTTAGAAAACAATCCACCTGAACTTGTAGCCAAACGCGCGCTAGACGAAATAGCGCGGCTGGAAAGATTCCAGGCATCCGGCCCTGAATCTTCGATGATAGATTCGTACTTGGATTGGATACTGAACCTACCGTGGAACCGAGTTGCCAACAAAGACATAGACATTGGCGAAGCAAAAAGAGTACTTGACGAAGCACATCACGGCTTGGCTGAGGTTAAACAACGGGTAGTCGAGTATTTGGCTGTGCAAAAGCTGTCTCGGTCCCTTGGCGGCCAAATCCTTTGCTTCGTTGGGCCTCCTGGTGTTGGCAAGACTAGTGCAGCAGAGTCAATTGCCAAAGCGATGAATCGTAAATTGGCGCGAGTCGCATTGGGCGGAGTTAGAGATGAAGCAGAAATTCGCGGACATCGGAGAACTTACGTGGGAGCGCAACCTGGGCGAATTATCAAAGAAATTCGCAGAGCTGGTTCACGAAGTATAGTAATTTTGCTCGATGAAATTGACAAGATTTCGCGCGAATCTCGAGGCGATCCGACAAGCGCACTCCTTGAAGTTCTTGACCCAGCCATTCAATCGGAATTCGTTGACCATTACTTGGATATGCCGTTTGACCTTTCCGATATCGTTTTTCTTGCAACTGCGAACTCCGTCTCGGAAATTTTGCCGGCACTATTGGATCGAATGGAGATTGTCGAATTTACGAGCTACACACCATCTGAACGGGTTGAAATTGCCAAAAGCTATATGATGCCAAAACTGATCGAAGAGCATGGAATTGGCGATGGCAAGTTTGTTATTGAGGGTACGGCCATAGAAAGAATCGCAACCTTGTATACGAACGAGCCAGGAGTTCGCCAGCTTCAACAACAGCTTGCCTCCATTTGCCGCAAAGCGGCAGTCAAAATACTGTCAGGTGAGCTCGTAACAGTTGATTGCCATAATTTGCACGAATGGCTCAG
>JANNJE010000262.1:0-3330 GCA_031405735.1 Armatimonadota bacterium
CGACGCGCCTGAGGAAATGAGGATGACGATATTAGGGCTACCGAATGTACAGTACAGGTTCTCGGAACCGCATTCTTAAGAAATCGCTTTACTACGCCTGAAGGACAATATTTATTGGCCTTTTTCCCAGTAATTGAACAAACCTTTACGGGAATTGTCGCCAGAACTTCTGGCAATTTCGCCCCACACTCCTTGCAAAATTTACGTTCTGCCGAATTCACATGCCCTTTTGGGCATTTTTTGGTTTGGAAGGTCAGAGGAAGCCGGGAATAGCTGGGGATTGCTGGGTCTGGCGAGGTGTGGCTCGAAATTAGAACGGGAACCAAAGACAAACCCCAGCTAATCCCAGCCATCCCCAACAATCCCCAGCCAAGAATCTGCATCCAAAATCGCATGAGAATATTATAGAGGATTACGTTTTGGTTGGCAAGTAGTCGGCAGGTTGCATCCAAGTTGTTGGCATTGAAAGCAGATGAGTTCAATCAGCCTGCCTCCCGCGCCACACGCTGCGCATTCCACCTTGCCCAATCTTCTCGCCGAGGTGGTAGTTTTGCATATCTATTTAGGCGGAGCTTTCATCAAGTAGATTTCTGCGTTACCGTCGCGATTCGAAACGAATGCAATTCTTCCATCTGGTCCCCAAGCAGGTTTCCATTCATTTTCGGGATTGTTTGTCAGTCGAAGTTGCTTTGAACCGTCAGAACTCATTATATAGATTTCACCATTGCCGTCTCGATGAGATGTGAAGGCGATTCTCCCGTCAGAATTCGATGTAGGGGAATTATCGGGAAATGAATTGTTCGTTAGGCGCTTGATGTCTGTTCCATCCCCATCCATAACACATATTTCATTGTTATAAGCCCAATTTTCGACAAATACAATTCGCCCATCTTTGCAAATGGAGAGTTCTCCAAAATGGGCCGAGCAATGCGTTAGCTGAGTGATTCTGTTGTTCAGGCTCGGCTCAACCATAAATAGTTCGAAACCTTCACCAACTTTTGAAACAAAGGTAATTCTTCCATCCTGTCCCCAATTTGGATTGAAATCATTTTCCGAATTGTATGTTAGGCGCGTCTGATTGCTACCGTCGCCATTCATAACATAGATATCCCAGTCCCCATCTCGGTTTGATACAAAAACGATTCTGCCGTCCGGTCCAACCGATGGGTCATGGTCAGAAGCATCGTTGTTTGTGAGTCGAGTTTGATCACTTCCGTCGGCATTCATTATGTAGATTTCGGGCAACCCGTCGCGATGCGATTCAAAAGCAATTCTTCCATCAGGACCCCAGGAAGGATTATCGTCAATTGCTGAGAAGTTCGTGAGCCGGGTGACGGCTGGATATGTTGGAGTTGGCTTATGAAAAGTGCAGACCTGTGGGACAGATGATGCTGCGAATAACTTTCTACTGCCAGTCGGGCAATACTTGCCAGCTTTGAGCTTAGTTTTTGGACAAAGTAGGACAGAGATCTTGGCTGGCATTTCAGGCAACTTTGCCCCACACTCCTTGCAAAATTTTCGATCCGCTGAATTCAAGTGTCCCTTCGGGCAGCGTTTGGTTTGAATGCTTGAGGTTGACGGGGAGTTAAGGAGTAGGGAGTGCAGAGTATTGAGTGCGGAGAGCGGAGAGCGGAGCGCAGAAAATGCCCCAAGGGCAATCCCAACAACACCCAGCAATCCCCAGCAACTTACAAGCATCCAAAACCGCATGAGACTATTATGGAGGATTGCCAAGGGGTTTACAATTTGTTGGCAGGGTGTTTGCAGATGGTCGGCAAGTGGTTTGCAGGTTGTTTGCAAGTCGTCGGCAACTGATTGGCAAATTCTCGTCATGTTGTATGCACGTTGTTTGCAAATTGTTGGGAAGTAGCGGCGGGGCTGGCTCGTAACCACTGAACAAAGCAATATCTACTTTCTATGACTGTCAATTCACGGTCATTTTTCAAACTTCAACAACTTGCTGACAAAATGCCAACTCCGTGTAAGCAACCTGCCGACGCCTTTGAAGCTCTAGTAGTCAACTGGCCGCAAATAATATTCCCCAATCGCCGTTGTCGAAAGCATCGCGACAGTTGGCGGACGCCGCTTCCAATGTGTGCCCGCTACCTTATTCCAAACTAGCTGAACGTCGGACTCACGAAATCCTAACGAGATCAGTTTTTCTTTTGTATACCCTTGCGTTAGGTAGTAGAGAATTCGATCAGCGTTCTGAAATGAGATACCAAAATCTCCTTCGTCGGTTTGCGCTTGAACTAGGTCGGCGGTAGGTGGCTTATCTATGATGACCTGAGGAACACCTAAAAATGAAGCCAATTGCCAAACCTGAGTTTTGTAAAGATCGCCAAGCGGATTGATGGGAGGGGCGTCGTCGGCATGCCACGTGAAGTAGCCAAAGAGCCGCTCCGTTTTGTTACCCGTGCCAATCGGAAGGCCGCCGAAATTGGCGGATTGATCAAATAGTGCGATCATTCTGCACCTGGCGCAGACGTTGCCAATTCGGGCAGGAGAAATGTTGGCTTCGGAAAGAGATGAAACGTACCCATCCACCATTTCAGATATGTCAACTGTCATTTCTTGAATTCCAAGTTCATCAATCACCAATTGGGCATGAGCCAGGCTTTCGGGGCTAGACAACTTGTATGGAAGGCGGAAAGCAATCACGCTTTCGGATCCAAACGCCATAGCGCACAAGTACGCTACAACAGCCGAATCCACCCCGCCGGACAGGCCCAGGATTGCCTTATCCATCTTTCGTCTGCGAATGCATTCGTCTTGCAAAAATCGAACGAGCCAATCGGCGACGAGAGGTGCATCAATGTGCAAGGGAGCATTCGAAGCCGGGTCAAATTGCATTCCATGATAAACGGGCAAGGCCATGAGCTAAGATTACCAAGATGACGCGAGTTCCTTAGGGAACACATTCAGGCCAAAAGTCCCGGTTTGAATGATTCTTGTAGCTATCTGCCCAAAATAGGTGTACCTATAGATAAGTCCGCCTTGAACATTCGTTTTGAAGAAATCGTCCGAGGTGAGGAGAAAACTTAATATGTCATCCCCAATGAAACTTGGCCTTTATCTGATCCTAGGAGCGATTGGAATTGTGATTGTGCTCAGAGTCGCGAGCAGTCTCATCAACCTAATTCTTCCTTTAGCAATCGTTGGAGGCATCGGGCTTATCCTGTACAGTTTCATCAATCGCAAAGCCCTCGGCGGCGGCCGAAGATATTTGCCTTAGTATTTTTGGGGTGCAACTGACTCCCTCCCCAACCCCTCCCTCATACTCGTACCTCAAATTTGGGAGGTGCTCAATTTCTAAACTGCTCAACATGG
>JANNJE010000263.1:0-3385 GCA_031405735.1 Armatimonadota bacterium
CGCGAGATTCAAGCTCATCCTCCTTGACTTCCCGATTCTGTCTTAGACGTCGGATCGTCCGACGCGTTTTCCGCTCCATTCCACGCAGTTCACGGTTCAGTTCTTCACGCAATTCTTGGGGGGTCACTGGCTTAAAGTTCCCGTCGCTCACGAATCCAATCGTGCCACGTTCTTCGCTCACAACGATCACCAAGCAGTCGTGATTTTCTGAAATGCCGATTGCTGCTCTGTGCCGCATGTGCAAGAACGGATCAAGTCGCGGATTTTCACTTAATGGCAACCTGCATGCGGCAGCAAGAACTCGTTCGCCTCGAATAACGACGGCACCATCATGCAACGGATTTGCACCGTAAAAAATGGAAGTCAGGAGTGGGGCAGAAATGGACGCATCAATTGGCACTCCGTTTCCAATCGTTTCATCCAGCGGTGTTCCTCTCTCTACCACAAGCAAAGCTCCAGTTCTCGATGAAGCCATTTCCGTTGCTGCTGCAACAATTTCCTCTAATGCTCTCGCTTCAATTCCATGTTCTGTCATCGGCGACTGCTGTGGCCAAAAGCCCAGCTTTCCAAATCCTTCCAATGCCTGCCTAAGTTCCGGAAGTAGCAAAATGACTAATGCGACCGGACCTAAAATGGTCGCTTTGTCCATAAGCCAATGAAGTGTGCGTATTCCCATCGCTGCACTGGCAAGAAGGAGGATTACAAAAACAACGATTCCGCCCAGGATTCGCCAGGCTCGGGGTCCTCGAATGAGTGCTAGAAGGCGATAAATTACGTAAGAAACGCAAAGAATATCGAACACCGCTCTCACACTATCCGGTGAAAACGTTCGGAATACCTGGAACGAACGAAGCGCTTCTTCCAATTTTTGGCTCGGTCTAACTTATTGTAGCTTGAAGTCGGCACTATGGTTTGCGGATAGGACGAATGTCACGTCCTATTACGGAGAAAAGGATAGGGGATAATGGATAAAACTCAATTCTGTGTCGGTGCGTTTCGCCCTTCTTTTTCCGATTTCCTAAACCATGGATGAAATTCAAAGCCAGCTTTCCAAAATTCGAATCGCTATTGACGATGTTGATGCTCAGGTCATTGAGCTACTCAATCGTCGCATTGAGCTGGCTATCGAAGTCGGAAAGATTAAGCAAAAGGGCGATGCGCCGTTTTTTGCCCCGGAACGCGAACGGCAAATCTACGAAAGCCTTGCAAAGCGCAACGAGGGTCCCCTGCAAACAAAGCAGCTTGTCGGGATTTTTCGAGAGATCATCTCAGCATCCAGGGCTGCGGAGCAGCCCCTTCATATCGCCTACTGGGGGCCGGAAGGGAGCTATTCGCACCTTGCAGCAACACAAACATTCGGCTCAAGCTCTGAGTTTCATCCGATGGATTCCATTGCAAGCGTTTTTCAAGCAGTTGAAAACAGAATTGCCGATTATGGTGTAGCGCCCATTGAGAATTCTATTGCAGGGGTCGTTCCCGAAACTCTGGATATGTTTCCGCTTACGAATGTAAAAATCTGTGCGGAAAACTACGTGATGATCCAGCACTTGCTCGTTTCGAATGCCAAGTCCTTGGGTGAAATCGAACGCGTCTATGCGGGTCCGCAGCCTTTTGCACAGTGCCGCAGATGGCTTCGCGAGAACTTGCCAAAAGCTGAGATCGTCGAAATCATGCCGACTTCTGAGGCTGCTCGGAGAGCGGCGAAGGACGAATCCGGAGCAGCCATCGCCAACCGGCTTGCCGCCGAATCTAATGGTTTGGGAATTCTTGCAGAAGCTATTGCCGATAATGCTAAGAATGAAACTAGGTTTCTCGTTATAGGATTCAATGAACCGATCAAGACAGGTCGAGACAAAACGAGTATTGTTTTCAACCTGCGAAATAAGCCAGGCGAACTGTACAGGGCTTTGGGAATCCTTGATTCGGAAGGTGTAAACCTATCAATGATCGAATCGCGTCCTGTTCCCAGAACCACATTTGAATATCTCTTCTATTGCGATTTGGAAGGTCATCGGACTGATCCTAATGTTGATCGAGCAATAGAATCGCTAAAAGTCCATGCGCTTGAACTCATTTGGCTTGGCAGCTATTCGCAAGCCACGGAACGACGATAGACTCCGATTGCCACGTTTCAAGGTAGCAAAACGTCCTCAAACCAGAGCTTTATGAGGATTCCGTGCTACCATAAACCTATGAACCAAGCCAAGGATGGCCGCGGTGTCGTAGCGATTGCAGCCCTATTGATGTTGGCTGGTTGCGGCACGGCCCCAGAATTACCCTATCCAAACTTCGTACAGGCAACTGGACCTACAAATTCCGAATCTGGGTCAAGCTTTTCATCATTTGAAAGAGCCGCCAGTGCTGCTGAATTGAAAGCTAAGAAATATCTTACGCGCACTAATTTTACGCCTGGCAAAAAGGAAGCGGTAATCGCCCTTTGCCAACAACCACTGCAGCTGATAGATAATTTAGCTGGAAAAGAATTTCAATTCGAGTATGTGCCGTCAGCACCTTTCGAATCAAAGAAATTCCGCCCTGGATGGCGGCTTTTGGGCCAAACCATGGTATGGAGGATCGAAGAAGCGAAGCGGAAAGAAGACTTTGACGCCATGGTTCGTTTTACGCTTTCTGCTTCGCGATTTGGTGCAGACTTGACCGGCGGAGATTGCTCCGACGCAACTCTTGGTTTTGGAATTATTGACGAGGCTCGGAACGCAATACTTTCCTCTGTCTCACGGCTCAGCGCGAAGCAATTGAGCACTCTTTCCGCTGGTTTGGAAGCAGTTCTAAAACGAATGCCTGCGCCGCACCAAACACTTGAAAACGAGCGGACTTCCATGCTTTTAGCCATCCAAACTCTTCAAGATGATTATCGCAAAGGCGACTGGAAAAAGTACGAAACAGAGTTGCGAAATGAAATTCTTCCTGCCGTCAAGTTCCTCAAAGCGTTAAAGCCAAATTCTAATGACCGAATTGAATACTTTGATTCCTTAGCGGGAGAAGCTGATGCGATAACTGCGTCGGCAATTGCTTTATCCAAGCTTAATGCCCGCCAAAGGTCAGCCAAAGAAGCTCCGCAGTTTGACAAGGACAGACCATGGAGACGTTGGTCGAAGCACTTTTTCCAAGCCCCAAAATACTTGTTTGCAGTTCGAGATCGAACAATCGCAAGAATGCGCCTGCTTGCCATTGAGACTCAGCTGATCGCTTTAAGAGGCGAAAGGGCCGCGGTCAGCGCGGTTTGCACTTGCTCGGCATTACTGCTCGCCAGCCGCTGCCAGTGCTGGTGGGCCGCGCCGACGGTCGATTGCCACAGCTCGGCTTGCCGTTCGACGAGCTGTTCGCTGGCCTTGATCACGGTCTGGGCCATCTGCTGGATGTGGCG
>JANNJE010000264.1:0-1186 GCA_031405735.1 Armatimonadota bacterium
TTTTGATTTTACAGGCGACATTCGACTTTCACACGTAGGTTACGCGCGGCCTCTTGGCAAAGGAAAAGGGGGCATTGGCATCAGTTGGACTGTTGGCGGTGCCATGCACGATGATCAGTTCGGCAGTAATCTACCCGGCGGCATATCGCAATATCTAGATTCAATTCGAATCAACACTAGTTTTATAAATCTAGCTTGGGGGCGGGCCACGGAAGACCAAAGCTTTAGTTTCGGTCTCGGAGTCGTCGTTGCAATGAATTCTGTCTATAACAGACAGAGAATCGTTTTCACAGACCCCAATATCCCAACAAGCGACTCTCGCTCCGAGGATGAAGGATTTGGAATTGGAGCACTTGCAGGAATTATTCTGACCCCGAAGGGCAGGTCCAACCTCACAATTGGTGCAAGTATTCGTACCCCAATTGAAATCCAAGATCCGCAAGACGCTGGAACACTTTATTCCAAGATTCCTGGCAGGGCTGCTTTCAGCTTGGCAGTGCGTCAAGACGGCTATCGCGGAGGAAGTGATTTTATGGTATACGGACTCGAAATTGAGCACTTTTTCAGCACTGAATCCAGCGAACGTGTCATGCAGGATTCTCATACGGCTGGCCACATCGGAATGGAATACCACTATTCTAAAGAATCGTTCACAATTCCAATTCGAGTCGGATACTCCGTAGTTCCCGCTGGAGGTGAGAATTTCGGCGATCGAAATGTTTTTACTTATGGAATTGGATACCGACCGACAGGCAGGAATTGGATTATTGACATTGCGTTTGGAAACGCGAGCTCTGGCGCAAAGGACACAGCGTTTACCTTTGGAATTCGATTCTAAAACAAGATAAAGAGGATATATTCGAATGCAATTACGAATTTCATGGATGATCGGTCTCGTGTGCGCGGCCGTAATAGCACCAGCACAAAGCTGGATGTCAAGCTACGACGCTGGACTTACGAGCGCAAAGAAGGGCGATTGGGCCGGTGCCAGAACCGCATTTAAGCAAGCAATTGCCTATCGGCCAGAAGACTTTAGCAAAGCTACAAACTTGCCAGGACCTGCTACCGAAAGAAGGGTCTGGCGTAACGGAGTTCCCTATTCGCCGAATTTCTTAGCTGCGTATGCTGCCTTTAGGTTGGCTTCCGCTGAAAAGGACGCGATGGCCAGAAACAAATTCTTTGCTGA
>JANNJE010000265.1:0-2260 GCA_031405735.1 Armatimonadota bacterium
TTGCTGATATTGAATTGCCCATAGATTTGGCTGTGAGTATTGAAGTGGATGATGAAGTTGTGGTTCAGCGGCTTAGCGGCAGGCTGGGATGCACACGATGCGGCGAGATTTACCATCGAGATTCAAAGCCACCGAAACGCGAGGAATTTTGTGACAAGTGCAACAGCCCGCTTTTTGTTCGTACCGACGACCAACCAGATACACGATCCGCGAACGACTTCGGGTCTTTCGAGAGAATACTCAACCAGTAATTGATCACTATGCTGCTCAAAGGCTTCTGCTTCGGGTGGATGGGGCACTTGATCCAGAAGGCGTATATGATGCGATCTTGCAAGGAATTCAGCCTTGATCAGCCTGAAGACTCGTTCAGAAATTGAGCAAATGCGCGAATCTGGGAGAATTGTCGCGCAAGCGATTGCAGCGATGGCGGAAGCGGTCGCACCTGGGGTTACGACGGCTGACCTTGATTCCATTGCCGTCGGCATCGTGTCTAAAGCAGGCGCATCAGCGAGTTTTTTGAACTATCGTGGCTATCCTGCTAGCACGTGCCTTTCCATCAATGAAGAAGTTATTCATGGAATTCCCTCGTCAAAAAGGGTATTGAAAGAAGGCGATATCATTGACCTCGATATTGGTGTTTGCCTAAACGGTTGGCATGCCGATTCCGCTTTGACCGTTCCGGTAGGTGCGATTTCAACCGAACTACAACGCCTCTTAGCAGTTACAAAAGAGTGTTTAGCCCAAGGGATTGCAAAGGCCCGCCCAGGGAATCGCTTGGGAGACATTGGGTTCGTAGTTCAGCGGTATGCAGAATCCAATCGGTACGGCGTAGTTCGTGAAATGGTTGGGCATGGGATTGGCAGAGCGCTCCATGAGGAGCCAAGCGTTCCTAATTATGGAAAACCGAAAACAGGGCACAAAATTGAAACAGGAATGACGTTTTGCATCGAACCAATGATCAATTTAGGCACGCATAAAGTAGTTACTTTGGACGATGGCTGGACAATTGTTACTACTGATGGAAAGCCGTCGGCTCATTTTGAGCATACGGTGGCGATAACGGAGTCTGGACCAATTCTGTTGACAGTTTTGTAAGTTGTATCTGGGAGTGCGCGGGCTCGACCGCGCTTTTGACGTACGGTTTCTTCCAGCTTCGTAAATTACAAACCCGAACTAGAGCAAAAGCGCGGTCGAGCCCGCGCACTCCCAAATGCGAATCTTACGAAAGTGCCACAATGATAAAACTATATGGGAAGAAGACCGTTCGTACATAAGAAAAAAGTTCAAGTTGAACCCGACAAAGAAGAAGGAATCGAGGTTGAAGGCTTGGTCGTCGAAAACCTTCCCAACGCACGATTTCGCGTGAAATTAGTTGAGGGTGATATTGAAGTTTTAGCTCACGTAAGCGGCAAGATGCGAATGCACTATATTCGAATTCTGCCGGGCGACAAAGTCAAAGTCGAGCTTTCGCCTTATGATCTCACTAAGGGCCGAATTGTGTACCGGTTTAAGTAGAGCTGCGAATTCTGCAAAAGCTCACATGAATGACAGCAGGGATGCAATCCTATAGCATCCTTTGGTATAATCTTCCTTCGCGTCAGCTTTGCGGACGAAATTGTCTGCGTGCCGATTGAGTTCGGTTTGAATTTAGGACGCGAGATTAGGGACTGTTTGACCATGAAAGTTCGGGCCAGTGTTAAAAAAATGTGCGATAAGTGCAAAATCATCAAGCGCAAAGGCGTGGTGAGAGTACTTTGCGTCAATGCGAAGCACAAGCAACGCCAGGGCTAGGTTAGGAGCAAAGATAAAGAAATATGGCACGTATTGCAGGTGTTGACCTTCCACGAGACAAATCAATTCAATATGCCTTACCTATCCTTTATGGGATCGGTAAGCATAATGTTGTCGAAGTACTAGCAAAGGCCGAAGTTGATCCTCGCCGAAAGGTAAAGGACCTGAGCGAAGCCGATGTTGCGAAGCTCCGTGAGGTCATACCTCGGGGGGCAGAACTCGAACCGGTACGTGTACAACATCATCACGCAGGCGGGGGGTCAGGTGCCCTTCGCGTCACGCCTGTCCACGCCCGGCGCAACGGCGCCTGGCGGCCGGGCTTAAGCCTAGTCACACGCACAGCCGCGTGTAATCGCGAAGCACGCACCGGTTCATGATCACCGTCATGCCCGCGGCCCGGGCGCGCGCCGCGGCCTCCTCGTTGACCACGCCGTCCTGCAGCCAGATGGTTTTCAGCCCCAGGCGCAGG
>JANNJE010000266.1:0-8196 GCA_031405735.1 Armatimonadota bacterium
ATTTGGGAGTGCGCGGGCTTGACCGCGCTTTTGCCGGAAACCTTTCGCAATTGAATGTTCAAATCTGATTTTCAGAGGTTCCTGATAGCGCGGTCAAGCCCGCGCACTCCCAAAACTAGTCACGCCCCCCAAGTCCCAGAATTACCTTTACTTCCGACTTCTCTAGAAGCGAGTGGGCTGATTCTTTCAGAGTTGCTAGGTCAACCAACTTCATGATATCAAAATACGATTTTGGATTCCATTCTTTGCCGGAGGTTGCAAACCAGTAGGCACGCATCAAGGTTTCGCGTTCGAGCGATTCTCCTATTGTGGCCTGGCCCGTTATTGCGAACGGCGAAACTCCATTTCCATAGATGAGCAATCCTTCCGCCGCTCCAAGCGCTCTGCTTCGATGCGATTCCGTCCAAGTGCTAATAGATAGAAGCATCGTATCGCGAATCTCATTTCCAGTTGTCGGAGAAAACTCAGAATTGGTTGTCGCTAGGATCATTCGAGTCCGAAATCCCTTTGGAGTCGGCCAAAGCAGCAATTCCTGGCGATAAGTTATTCCCATCGTTTCGCGAGGTACCTGGAACAGCGTCGAGCCTTTTCCAACTCCCAATGCAAATATGGCTAGCAATCTCGAAGCAAAATCAGCATCAGCAAGCCGAATCTCCTGTCCTGATATTTCAATCGTTGAAGTTGGAGTCGTGTTGGAGAGAGCGTTCTTTGTGCGGTTCAGGTCAAGTGGAATTGCTACAGGACGTGGCATCACCCAACCCTCAAATCGCGCCACAAGTTTATCGGGGCTATCCGGTGGAAAATTGCCACCAATCGCGATAGTTACATTTTCGGGCCTAAAGTAGCGGACAAACGCATCGCTCAAGTCAGATTTTCGCAAATCGGAGACTTTAAGGGTTTGCGGCCACAATGCTGTTTGCCAATAATCAGTTGCTGATGTCTGGCTCGAGACTTTCCAACCATTTAGAGCTTGGTCAGAAAATGTCGGGCGCCGCAAGACGGAATCCACAATAGAAATGCCTATGCCAACCTGCTCTGGCGGAACACTGATGCTCATTTGAACAAAACCTGGCATCAATTCGACAGTAGGACGAAATCCACATTGGCCGCCCCACCGCATGATTTGGGGTTTTGAGTATTCGGCAGTAGATTCCATCATCAAATCTGAAACTGCTCGAACCGCCATCTCCTCTCGTGGCCCCAATTCAGGGAGTTTGATAACTACTTGAATCGTTGCCCGATCCATGGAGGCATCTGGATATTGCAGGACCATCGGGCCAGAAAGGAAAATCATCGCTTTCCTCCTGAAACTGAACCCGACGATTCAATGAACAAGTTCATGCCTGCACGAAAATCCTCTAAGGTCATGCTTTCGATACTTTGAGCCAGCGAATCTGGCCGCCCGCCAATGGCTTGGCATTGAAAGATTCCATTCCAATTGGCTCGTGCACCAGTGCTTTGGAAATGCCTCGCGAGCCATGCTAACGCCAATTGCCTGCCTGTTTCGTAAAACTGATCCGACTTAGATTGAATTCCTGAAACAACTGCACCTATTCTTGATTCGAACGTAGAGCCCAAGAGTACAAGTCCAGCAAACAAGCTTGGCGTATACGTCACAAAGCGAGATTCACCTTCCGAAGCGATTGCCAACGCTGCAGCCAAAATCCAGGCTGTGGTTGGATTGCCAAATCCGGGTGTTGAAGCAAATACTACCGATCCTTGTTCCAAACTGTCTGACCCAGGGATGGTCTTCGTCCGGCGAATCCACGCAGCTTTCTTTGCCTTTGGCGCTAGCTTCCATAGTGCCTTGCAGCGCGATTCAAGTCCAACAATCTGCGAGGGACCTACAATTGAAAGTGTCAAATTGTCCGCAGCCATTTGGGTGCTAAACAGCGTCGCCAAAGATTCTGGCGTAGCTTGGCTGATTGTTTCCGAAGTTCCCGCTGGATCAAGCCCAGCATTACCGAAAGCAAGGAGCCATGCCTGGTTTCTCAGCTTTGTTTCCAGGGTTGCCAGTGCCAACTCTTGGCCAAGGATCTTCATTTCATGATTTAGCTGCTCTTGAGTCCACGTGCGACTCGACACAATTTCTGCCAATGCGTCAAATCCAATATGCCATCGATTAGCTGGTCCTTCGAGTTTGTAAGTTGTGAAATCACGAAACGTCTCAGCGGAGATGGTCCAGCCAGCGGATTCTAACTTGAAAGCTAATTGAGAGTCAGCTCCCTTTGCCACCAAGTGTTCTAAAAGGTGTCGCCAACCGTGACGCTCTGGAGTTTCTTGACAGCCCTTTGCGGCAGCAAAAAGGTGCATTGCTACTGTTTTTGATCCAGGCAGCGCTTCGAAAACCGTAATTGCCCCTGATTCATCAACGATTCGTTGCTGTTCGGAAATAGGTTGTGAACCTACAACGGTGAAAATCAGTGCGGCAGTTAAACCAAACATCTAAAGGTAGACGCCTTATTCCACCGAAAGGAGTTCAACTTCGAAAACAAGAGTTGTGTCAGGTGGGATTGAAGCTCCTGCGCCGCGCGAACCATATCCCAGATGGCTTGGAATAATCAACTTGCGTTTTCCACCTTCTTTCATTCCTGCTACACCAAGGTCCCAGCCTTTGATCACCTTTCCTGCACCAAGCACGAATGAAAATGGCGATCTGCCATAGCTTTGGTCAAAAACTCTCCCGTCTTCGAAAGTTCCTTTGTATTCAACAACGACCTCGTTTCCGGCCGCCGCCTCGGTTCCAGTTCCTTCAACTAAATCTTCAATTACTAATTCTGACATTGGCTAAGTATGGCTCATCCAGGCTCGAAACGACTTGATCTGCCGCTCCTAGATGACCGATGCTCTCGCGGTCAACTCCGACCACCCAGCATCCTGCGGATTTTCCCGATGCAACTCCATTTACCGAATCTTCAAATACGATACAGTTTTGAGGATCGATTTTCAGCAGCTTGGCAGCTAATTGGTAAGGCTCCGCGTTTGGCTTGCCCTCAGTTACATTAGACTGGCAAATGTGGACATCAAATTCTGATTTGAGAACCGGAAATCGCCTCAAGACAGACTCTAAATACCATTCCATCGAGCTTGTGACAATCGCCTTGTTGAATTCCGCTAATCTTGATATCAGATTTTGGGCATCTACAAACATGTGCATTCTTTGCTCGATGTAGTTCTGGAGGATCGGCCGCTCGATTTCCAAAAACTCCTCCACGGTAATGTTTCTTCCAAATTGGTCGTTGATTCCTTCGACCAGAATCGGCAAGGTGTTTCCCATGTACGGATTCAGCACCGTTTCATCTAGTTCGATTCCGAAATGAGAAAACGCCTCTATCTCCGCCAACTTGTGCCAAGGCTCAGAGTCAATAATTGTCCCGTCAAGATCGAATAGGTAGGATGGCGTTGGAATCAAGGTTGAGCGTCGCTCTCCATTCGCATCATCAGATCAAAGAGAGCACAAGTTGTCAAATTGCCCTGCCCTTCTGCTTGCATTTGGACCAGAAGGTCATGCACCAGCATCGTTCCAGGAATCGCCGCACAGATCTCTTGCGCAGTTTCCTCGCAATAGCCGAAATCTTTGACTTGATTGTCTATGCTGAATCCGGGCGACCAATCGCTATTCAAGATTTTTGGGCCGTAGTTTTCAAACGCCCAGCTTCCCGCGGCCCCTCCCGAAAGCAATCGTCGAGTCTGAGCCAGATCCAGCCCGCACTTTTGAGCGAAGCTCAAGGATTCGCAAAGTGCCAAAAGTGCGCCCGCAACGGCGATTTGATTTGCTGCCTTCATTCGTTGCCCTGCACCCGGACCGCCGACACGTTCAACCGTCTTTCCATAGCACTTCAAAACAGGTTCAGCATCTTCTATATCCTTCCCTTCCCCACCGCAGAAAATTGTCAGCGTTCCGTTTTTGGCTCCCATACTCCCGCCTGTTATGGGTGCATCAATAAAGCGAAGCCCACTGTTACTAAGGTTATGGTGAATCTGCTCAGCCACAACTGGGCTGATCGTGGAGTGGTCCACAAACAAATTTCCAGGCTTGGCGCTCGCCGTTAGCTGTTCAAGGCAATCCAAAACGTCTTCGCTTTTGCTTACGCAAAGGCAAACAATGTCCGATGATTGCCCAAGATCATTGAGCGAATTCGCGATTGGAATTCCAAGTTCTATTAACGACTTTCGTTTCTCTGGGGATCTGTTCCAAACAGTTAAGTCATGTCCGTTCTTGTGAATATGGGACGCCATTGCTCCTCCCATCACGCCAAGGCCCACAAATCCAATTCGCATGGGAGTTGTTTTACCTGGGTAGAGGCACTGAGTCCTAGCGACATGCTTTTCTCAAAAATCCATTACTTTCTACTCAAAGTAAGAATTTTGCTAAGAAACTGCCACTTCCGTCACACAAACAATGTAATCTCTGCTGTCATGCGATTTTCTTTGACCTTGATTGCACTTGCAGTCTTTTCCCAACCAGTTTTTGCCCAAACCAAATTCGGCAACGATTCCGCGATCTCCCCTGCTCGACTTCGCGCCCACCTGGAACTCATCGCCAGCGATGAGTTAGAAGGACGGGACACGCCGTCTCGAGGCCTTGATATAGCAACTCTTTACGTTGCAACTCAACTCAAACTCTGGGGCGCAAAGCCAGCAGGAGACAACGGAACATTTTTTCAAAAGATGCCACTTACATCTCGATCCATTGATCGTACAGGAAGCACCCTTCAATTTGGAGGCAAGACATACAGTTACGGGGCATCTATTCAGATGGCGAGTGTCGCCTTCCAAGGCTCTGGCAAAATGGTATACGCTGGGCATGGTTACGTTGTCAAATCGAAGAACATTGACCCTTACTCGGGTCTTGACGTTAAGGGGAAGATTGTCGTCGTCGCAACGGGAATGCCCGCTGGAGTCGCGTTTTCAGATTTAAGACTTGAAGGTTCGGAACGGCCAGCCCAGGCCGCAAAGGCGCGAGGAGCAATGGGAGTGCTGATTGTCGCGGATTCAACTGACAACACTACATGGAACCCAGACGAGCCCGTTCGACGTGGATTTTTGCAGCCAGACTACGGTGATGCGCCCGACGCGCCAGGGCCGAGCGTTCGAATTCGGTCTGATATCGCCAAGGAGCTTTTTGCTGGCGAAGCGACATCCATTGAAGATATTTTGAAAGGCTCCGGTGCTCCTGAAAAGGGATTTGCGCTTTCCGATTCGAAGACTGTCATTGTTAATGTCATTGACCAAAAGACCACGGTTTACACGCGAAACGTCGTTGCGATTGTCCCTGGTTCAGATCCAAAACTTAAGGATGAGTACGTCGCTTACGGTTCCCACATTGATCATGTCGGCATGAGAACATCTGGAACGGGCGACATGATTTACAACGGAGCAGATGACGATGGTTCCGGCACGGTTGCGATTCTGGAAATCGCGCACGCTCTCCTTACTGGGCCTCGTCCAAAACGATCATCGCTCTTTGTTTGGCATTGCGGAGAAGAGAAGGGACTCTGGGGTTCGGAATGGTTTGTTGAAAAGCCAACCGTTCCGCTCAAAAGCATCGTTGCCCAATTGAATATAGACATGATTGGCCGAAGCAAAGCCGCTGGCGACGTAAATCCTGCGAATAGAGCTCTATCGGGGCCCAACGGTGTTTATGTTATCGGCTCGACTATGATGAGCACAGACCTCCAAAAGACTAGCGAAGCCGTAAACAAAAAGTTCCTCAATATTCTGTTTGACTACAAGTACGACGACCCGAAGGACCCGGAGCGATTTTTCTTTCGATCTGATCATTACAACTATGCGAAAAAGGGAATTCCGATCATCTTTTACTTCAGCGGAGTCCACGAGGATTATCATCGAACTGGCGACGAAGCTCAGAAAATTGACTACGAAAAGATGAGCAAAGTAACTCGCACAGTTTATGCAACAGGTTGGGAATTGGCGAACGCTGCAAAGAGGCCAGTGGTGGATAAGGGGATTCCGAAGTAGGAGTTGCACGTCGTTGGCAGGTTGTTGGCACGTGGTTTGCATTTATAATTGAAATCGAACGGAGATATGGTGCCAGCTAATTACGACATGCCGTCCACGTGCCAACAACCTGCCGACCCAAAGGATCCGACATACCCTTCCCCTACTGCAACGATTGTGGATAACTTTCTCCATCAACCCAATCTATTTCTAGGCAGAAACTTGTAATATAGAACGTCGCGCATCGAAACAATCTTTGCGCACGTCTTTCCTATGCCAAACGACTCGACGCGAGATACAATAGCCGAAAAGCGGTGGCTTCAAGCCCTCGCTGAAGGCGATCCGAAGGCGTTAGGCGCTTTATATGAGATGTATGGCGAAAGAATTTTTCGCTATACGTATCGAATGCTTGGAAATAGGACCGATGCCGAAGATGCGACCGCAGAAACCTTTCTGCGAGTTCTCCGCCGCTCTGCCGAACTCCGTGCCGATGGCGCCTTTCGAACCTGGCTTTTTCGTATTGCGAGGAATTTGTGTATTGACAAATTGAGGCAGCACAAGCTAATTGAACTGCCCCCCGACGCACAATATGGAGGAGGAGAGGAAAAGACGACGCTGAAAATTACCGTTCAGCAAGCCCTTTCCGAACTTCCTGAGGAATACCGAAACCCACTGATTCTTTGCGATTTAGAAGATATGCCAGCCAGAGAAGCGGCGGAAGTGCTGAAGATCAGCGTTCCAGCCCTCAAATCAAGGCTGTACCGTGGTCGCAGAGCATTAAGGGATAAACTCGGTGGAGTATTGGAGAGATTAACATGAACACAGAGTTTTATCGAAAACTAGTTGACCTTTACGCAGGGCACGAACTGCCCATTTCCCTTGAAGAGGAAATGGAAACGGCCGCCCTATCAGATTCAGAACTTGCCCACGAAATGCGGTCGGTTCGAGAAATGTACGATATTCTGCGAGCCGATACCGGCCCAGAATTCAACGAAGAAACCAACCAGAGAATCCTTCTCAAAATGTACGCGCGAGGCATCGAAATCGAGCCGAACGCACCAGAGCCAAAATTCCTACAGTTTCCATTGCCTATGCAAGGATAAGACAAATGCCACTCAAACTTGATTGCCCTCGACGTGAATTTTCCGAAGCCGTTTCAATGGCGCAAATCGCCACAAGCGCGCGCTCGCCGCAGATCATTCTGCAAAACCTAAAAATCGAGGCCAAGGATGGCGGAATTAGAGTCGTGGGATGCGACGGTGAAATGTGGATCGAGCGCGATATGGCGTGCATGGTTCATGAAGGCGGCTCTACTTTGGTGCAAGCCAAATTCCTGAGCGACCTCATCGGAAGCCTTCCAGATGGCGACCTCCAGCTTGAACTCACCGATACAATGGGAGTTAAGCTAACCCAAGGCGCAAGTGAATATCTGGTCAAGAGCATTGACGCCGGAAACTTCCCTGAGCCGCCTGATTACGGCGGAGAGGGCGAACTGACCATTGCCATGGGAATCCTACGCGAAGCGATTGATTCCGTAGTCTATGCTTGCTCGCAAGACCTGCATCGGCCAGCGCTCACAGGCGTTCAGTTCCTTTACGATGGCGAGACGCTTACTTTGGTAGCCACCGACACGCACCGATTAGCAGTTCGCAGAATCTCTCAAGCAGGGCTTGGCAACAATATCACAGCCGTCGTTCCGGGCAGGGCTTTAGAAGCTATCAAGAGATTGCCGCTCACCGATGACCAGACCATCAACATTCGGTTTGGCGTGGGGCGGGTTGGCGTGGATGCGGGCGGAGCCAAGATCGTGGCTCAGCTCATCACCGGCGCGTATCCCAATTGGGAGCGAGTGGTTCCCACCGAATGGACCCGGCTTTGGACGTGCGAGATTGACCAGCTGAAAGAAAGGGTCAACCGAACCATGATCATCGCCAGAGATTCTGCCAACCGAGTCCGGTTCAAAGGCGATGGCGACCAGATCATATTGGCGGCGCGGAGCGAAGAGAAGGGCGAAGCCAAAGAAGAAGTGCCGATGGTAGCGACCAATGGCGAAATCGAGATCGCTTTCAACGGCAAATATGTCGAGGATTCGCTCAAAGCCATGCCTGGCACGGGCGTCAGGGTCGAAATGACTGAATACACAAGGGCTGCCGTCTTCCGCCCCGCCGACGATCCCAACAGCTACTTCTGCGTCATCATGCCTATGGCATTGGCGTAGGGGAGGAAACTACTGAG
>JANNJE010000267.1:0-20607 GCA_031405735.1 Armatimonadota bacterium
ACTGCAAGAGACCAAGTTGGAGACAAAGTAAGCGGACTTGACGTTGGGGCAGATGACTATCTGGTAAAGCCGTTCGCGATTGAGGAATTGCTTGCCAGAATTCGTGCCATCACAAGAAGAGAGGGCTCACGAAGAAGCGGCCGAATTGAAGTCGGTCCAGTTGTGATTGATACGGTTGACCAAACCGCCAAACTGAGAGGCGAAATCGTAAAGCTCACCCCACGAGAATTCTCGCTGTTGGAAGCACTTGCTCAAAATGAAGGCAGGATCCTGTCAAGAGATACGATTTTGGATCGGATTTGGAACACCGAAGAGGCGCTCCCAAATACGGTTAACTTTCACATGAAGTCACTGCGAAGGAAGATTGATCCAGAAGGCAAGCTGATCCAAACGGTACATGGATTCGGTTATAGGCTTCATTGGGAGGGAGACACAGTTTGAACCGACTCTCCCTCAGAACCAAACTCACCCTCTGGAACGCAGCCCTGTTTCTTGTTGCCATTTTCGCCTTCGGCGGCTTGCAGATCTGGCTTGCAACCCGGTCTGCAGAACAGATTCTAGATGAAATATTGATCGCCAGAGCGGAAGGACTGTTTCGCGCAGGACGGCCCGGGGGTCCTCCTTTCCCAGGCTTTGGCGGGCCGCTAGGCAATCAGCAACAACCCATCCGCCAAACGCCTGTGAACCCTCAAAATGGAAGAAACGGACAACAGCCGCCTCCTATGGGAGCGCCAAAAGGCCAGAGAAACCCTGATGGACCCCCTCCGGGGCCTTTGGGGCAAGAGCTTGATCCGTTTTGGTCGTCTTTCTACATTCGAATGCCTGCGTTGATCGATGCTGACGGAAACTCAGCCAATCGTCAAATCAATGTCCCGCCGTGGGCTCCAAAATTGGTGGTAGCAACGCTTCGAGGAGAAATGCAGCGTGGATACGTAGCCTTTCAAGGCACCAGATTACGGGTGATTTCTGTTCCCCTTGAGCGCCCTGATGGCAAATTCGATGCGGTCCAAGTAGTGCAGGAAGCCGCCGGAATCGAACTTGCCCAAAAGGCACAAATTCTCAGTATGCTCTCTGCATTGCCCATTGTCTTGCTCATTTCTTTCGGCCTCTCTTTTTTGCTGTCGCGGCTGGTTTTGGTACCAGTTGCCAGGCTCACGAAAGCGGCAGAATTGCTTGCCCAGAATCCAGTTTCAAAGGAAAGAATCGAGTCTGGCGGGGAAGACGAAATGGGAAGACTGTCGAATTCGTTCAACCAAATGACGGATCAAATGCAGCTCGCAAATGCTCAACTTGCCGAATCTTTAGAAAGGCAAAAACGGTTCACAAGCGACGCCGCGCATGAACTAAGAACGCCATTGACTAGCATCGCACTTGCAGCAGAAAACGGCTTGCACGCAAACGCAACGGAAGAAGAAAGACTTCGTTCGCTCCAGATCATTGACCGATCTTCGGCTTCTTTAAGAAGGCTGACGGACATATTGCTTTCGCTGGCAAGAATTGATGCGGGCAAGGTCTCGCTGGAGCTTTCGCCGCTTTCAATTGCCTCTGTTGTCCAAGAAGCGGTTGCGAACGCCGGATTGGAAGATGATGCCCGAATTCGGGTCGAAATTGAATCAAATTGCCCAAAAGTCATAGCAAATGCTGACGCTTTGCGCCAAATATTAACCAATCTGCTTACAAATGCCGCCTCTGCAACGCCAGAAGATGGATTTATTCTGATAGCACAATCTGGGATAACACTTCGAGTTCAGGATTCAGGTTCGGGAATTGCACCTGAACACTTGCCAAAGCTGTTTGACCGGTTCTATAGAGTGGACTCTTCACGAACAAAGGCTTCAGGTGGTTTCGGTCTGGGCCTAGCAATCATTAAGGCATTGGTCGAAGCGCAAGGGGCAGAAATCTCGGTATCAAGCAGCGTCGGCGTTGGAACGACATTTTCTATAGAATTTTCAAAAAGTGAGGAAAACTCATAAATCTCTCATCTCGAAGTGAGAAAATGAATTCAATGAAGCAACGATATGCATTCAGGTGAAACCATGAAACAAAACAAAATCACTCGACTCGTAACGACAAGCATGGCAACGATGGCATTGTGCGCTGTTGTATTTGCGCAAGCTGGGCCACCTCAGGGCGGGCCCGGAGGACAAAGACCAGGCGGACAAGGTGCGCCAGGACAAGCAGGGCCAAGGCAAGGCGGACCTGGTGGTCAAGGTGGGCCAAACCAGATGCAACGGCGCGGACCTGGGGCAGGAATGATGCTCGTACGAATGGGTTCGGTTCAGAAAGAATTGGAAATGTCGGCTGGGCAGATTAAACAAATCAATGAATTGCGCCCGATGATGGGAGGCCAAGGTGGCCCCGGCGGACCTCCACCCCCGAGCGGTGGATTTGGCCAGCCTCCACAGGGTGGCGGTCAGGGGCAACCTCCTCGCGGTGGTGGACCGCCTCCTGCGGGTCAAGGTGGACCTCCTCAGGGTGGACCTCCGCAGGGCGGTGGTTTTGGACAGCCTCCCCAAGGTGGTGGACAAGGTCAAGGCAGGCCAGGCGGACCTCCTCAGGGTGGCGGATTTGGACAAGGTGGCCCAGGACAGCAGATGAGCAATCCATTGGACGACATCCTTTCGCAAAAGCAGATGAAGCGCTTGCATCAGTTAGAGCTCCAGTTCAATGCGCCAATGACGCTTATGATGCCGGAAGTCAACAAAGAACTCAAGTTCACTGAAGACCAGCGAATGGAAATTGACGACATCATCAAGAAGTCTGGCCTAGCAATGAGAGGGCCCGGATTTGGCGGTCCTCCGCCGCCAGGTGGCGGATTTGGCGCCCCTCCACAAGGCGGACCTCCTCAGGGTGGCGGTCAGGGCCAGCCTCCTCGTGGTGGAGGACAACCACCAGCAGGCCAAGGCGGTCCACCTCAAGGCGGCGGATTTGGACAACCCCCGCAAGGTGGCGGGCAAGGTCAGGGCAGGCCTGGCAGCCCACCACAGGGCGGCTTCGGGCAACGTGGCCCTCAGGTCAATTTCGGCGAAATGCAAGCGAAGAAAGCCGATGCCATGAAGAAAGTGATGGGAATTCTGACTTCAGAACAAAAGGACATGTGGAAGAAAATTGCTGGCTCCGAGTTCAGTAAGTGGGAAGAGCCTAAGCGTCCAAATCCTGACAAGTGATAGGGGGCGCACGCTTGGTTCGCACTAAGTCCGCGGACACTTAGTTCGCTAACGGAAAGCCGTACATTTTTGTACGGCTTTCCACTTCATGGACGCAACTATGCTGCGAGTCCGAGTACTCCGCTCTTGAAGCAATTTTTGGTCGGGCAAGCTACCTGCCCACCAACCCCAACACTCCCCCAACCTGCCATAATCTTGAAACAGCCCAATGGGCGCGAAGTCAGGAGATTCAACTCAAAAACATGAAAATCAGTATTATTGGTGGTGGTGGCCGCGTCGGATCCGATGCGGCTTTTTGTTTGCAGCTTGCCGGAATCGGCAACGAAATCGTCCTCGTGGATGCCAACCCAGATATGGCTGCGGGAGAAGCGCTCGACCTCCGTCATGGCTCTGCTCTAACCGCTAGCCAAAAAATCATTTCGGGCGATTACGATGCGGTAAACGGCTCAAACTGCATCGTGATAACCGCGGGCCTTCGACGAAAGCCAGACGAAAGCCGTTTGGAACTCATCAATCGAAATGTTGGGCTTTTCGGTGGAATCCTAGACAGTTTAAAGAAATGCAAGCTGCCTGGCGATGCTTCGATCTTGGTCGTTTCAAATCCTGTTGATATCCTCACCCAGCTTGCCGCAGAATCGGGAATTTTGCCTTCTTCGCAGGTCATTGGACTTGGAACAGTTCTCGATACCTGCCGATTCCGTTCGCTTTTGGCAGATAGTTTCAATGTGGGTGCACGAGACATTCATGCCCTCATACTCGGCGAGCACGGCGACAGCATGGTTCCGATGTGGTCTTCGGCATGCATCAATGGAGTGAGCATCAAGAGCCTCAACGGCTGGTCCGATGAAAAGGGCGCGGAAATCTTCGATGCCACCAAGAAATCTGGCTCGGAAGTCATTCGCCTAAAGGGTGGCGCAGGAAGGGCGGTAGGCGTTTCAATCATGGAAGTTTGCCGTGCAATTGCCCTGGACAATGGAGCCTTGCTACCAGTTAGCTCTGTTCAAACGGGCAAATTGGGAATCGAAGGAATTGCACTATCCTTGCCAACTAGAGTCGGCAAAAAGGGAGTTGTCGAAGTCTTGGCTCCGGCTTGCTCCGATTCTGAGAGAGAGCTGTTGTTGAAGTCGGCGCAGGCTCTCAAGGATGTTCGAGCGCAAATCGCTTAGGACAAAACAACCCCCACCCTAACCCTCCCCCGTGGCTTCGCTCACGAGGGAGGGAATTATTTTGTGGCACCCTGAGCGGGACTCGAACCCACGACCCTCTGCTTAGAAGGCAGATGCTCTATCCACTGAGCTATCAGGGCACTTTGTAATTATGGCGGATTTGGATATTTGGTGAACAAGTTTGACATGCTCTGAGAATTCCCCGTCTCCTTCCTTGCAGGGAGAGGGGGTTAGGGTCTCAAACTACCAAAATGTCCATGGTAGCAAACCTTTTCGACCAGTCCGAAGTTCGCAAAGTTCAACGATTGAATTCAAGTGCTTCATAGTCGAAACACCAACAGGATCAAAAAGCTCGAGGCTCGGAATTCTCAATGTGACAATTCCTGCTTCACAAAGCGTTGTGTCACGAAACGAATCTTGTTCAATTCGCAATTGATGCAATTCTCCATCAATTTCAACGCAAACCAGAGCTTCAGCACAATAGAAGTCAAGCACGTATTTTTCAAACGGATATTGTCGTCGAAACTTGAATCCAGTTCGGCTGCTCCGTAACCAATCCCAAACAACTCTCTCAGAAACTCCGCTCTCTTGGCGAAACTGTCTAGCCTTAATCGTTCTTTGTAGATTTCTATGTCCCTTTTCCACGACTTCTTGACCTTCACCCCCTGCCCCCTCTCGCTGCGCTCCAGGGAGAGGGGGTTCACTTTTCAGAACACAATTCCAAAAGACTCACAGTCGGTGGGCAGAACAGCCTCGAAGGCGGGCCAGTCGTCCCGATCCCACGGCTAACGAAAAGCGGTGTGGGAGCTTCGGGATAGAACCCATCGGGATACTTCCTTCCATTCACGGTGTACTTCGGTGCCCAGCCGCTCGGAAGCCGGAACTGGCCTCCATGCGAATGCCCGCTGATCTGCAAACTTGCCCCTTCGGGGAGCCATTCGACTAAGTCGGGTTCATGCCAAACGGCAATGATCGGGTCTTCGTCAATGTCTGCAAGAGACATCGTTTTGAATGGATCGGCTTGATGCGCGTTCGCCGAATCAACTCCTGCCCACTGAATTCCTTTATGCCGCCAAAGTTCATTTCGAAGCAATTTGATATTCAGCGAATCAAAGATTGATGCCAAAAGAGAAGGCGAACCGCTCCAATACTCGTGGTTTCCTGGAACAGCGACTACGTTCCCGTCCATCAGCAAAAGCGGCTCGAATACTTCGGCAATCATTGCTTCCGATTCGGGTTTCCAATAACCAACAATATCTCCCGGAATCACGATCATGTCAGGCTCAGCCTCTAATGCCATTTGGACTGCGCGCTTTCCGAGTTCGACTGAATAGGAATCCCTTAAGTGGAAATCAGCGAGTACTGCGATTTGAAGGCCTTCGAGCCGCTTCGGCCAGTTTTTGAGTTTGATCTTGCGACGATCAAGAACTAATTTGTTGCTTTCGTATAGTGCTCCGTAAGTCAACAGAGCCGCACTCGCGGTGGTCAGTCCAAACAAGAAGTGGGAAAATCGCATTAGCCTTTCGCAGCTTCCATAACTCGAATCGCTGCCGCGTGGCTGTTGGCTGGTGGCATGATGTAAAGCCCTGCCGCCCCGATCTTTCGAATGAACCTTGCCAGTTTCATGCAAGCATCCATTCCGATTTCCAATGCGCTTGCATCATCGGGGGAATCGACCATCGCCTGACGGAGCCAATCAGGAATTCGGATTCCAGGGACTTCGTTGTGCATGAATTCAGCATGCCGCGACGACCGCAATGGCATAACGCCAATGAAAACAGGAAGTCCGACCTTTTCACAAGCCTCCATCGCTACATCGGCGTCAAGCTCCTTGAATACTGGCTGAGTGTAGACCAAATGCGCTCCGGCATCGGCTTTTCTTTTCAATCTGTCCAGTTCAACTTCGTTGTCAATCGAGACCGGATTGAATGCGCAGGCAATTGTAAATCCGCACTTCACGCCAACTGAGTACCCAGCCAAATCGATGCCTTCGTTCAGCCGGGAGAGAATTCGAACCATGCCGATGGCATCCACATCAAAAACGCTGGTCGCACTTGGATAATCGCCGATGTTTGCGGGGTCGCCAGTGACTGCCAAAATGTTCCGAACTCCCATTGCATGGCATCCTAAGAGGTCTGCTTGAATCGCGAGCAGGTTTCTGTCTCGACATGAAAAGTGCATTGTTGTCTCGATTCCAACCCGGCTTGTAATCTGCTGGCAAACTGCGGTTGGGTTCATTCTCAGCCTTGCTCTAGCTCCATCTGAAATGTTGATGACGTCAACGCCTTCAATTTTCAGCGTTCGACAGCTATGAATCAGCTTGTCGAGAATCAGCCCTCGTGGAACATCCATTTCAACCGAAGTCAAGAATTTTCTTCCAAGTTTTTGCCGCAGTTCTGTGGGTTCGACCGTTGGTAGAACCACGTTTTCAGATTCTTTGACCTTTGCCTCGCCACGTTTACGAATCTTCAGTTTTGTTGAATCGGCGAGTTGTCGAAGTGCTCGAATGTGTTCCGGCGTCGTGCCGCAGCATCCGCCGATCACTCGCGCACCCTCTTCAAGTAAACGCAAACATGCTTTCGCAAAGTAATCCGGCGAAGTATCGTAAGCAATCTCGCCTTTCACTAGTTGAGGCATTCCCGGTGTGGGAAATGCAACGATCGGCAGTTCTGTTGATTCTGCAATCATACGAACCAGGTCGAGCATCCGCTGAGGACCAACGACACAGTTCGCCCCGACTGCGGCTACACCAGCGGCGGCTATCGTTTGGGTGCACCGAATAGGTAGCCCTTCGGCGAGCATTTCGCCATCTTCGATATAGGCTTTGCATGCGACGATAGGAAGATCACTTGCTTGCCGGACGCCTTCGATAACAGCTAATAGCTCGTCAACATCTACGAAAGTTTCGAGCATGAAGCCGTCCACTCCGCCTTCTGCGAGCGCACGAGCTTGCTCTTTTGCGGATGCCACGACTTCGTCCCGAGGAATGTGTCCAATCGGCTCCATCGGCTTTCCAGCAGGACCGATGGCTCCCAAAACTAATTTCTCCGTGCCCGCTGCTTCCCGGGCCAACTTCGCGCCGGCTCGGTTGAGTTCTGCAACGTCAATGTCTAATCCACTTAGCCGAAAACGGTTAGCCGAGTACGTGTTGGTTTCGACAAAGTCAGAACCCGCTTCGAAGTAATCAGAATGAACCTGACGCACAAGATCAGGCGCAGCGAGGTTCGCAAGGTCATAAGGCCGCTGAGAAAAACCTCGCGCGGCTATGCAAGTTCCATTCGCGCCATCGCCAAGTAGGAAAGGGCGTTGTAACGCTTCATCGAGTCGCACGAGGCAGGTTATACCCTTCAAGCTCTTCCAATGCGGAGAGCAAACATGCTTTGCGCATCTGCCAAGCTTGGTTTCTAAGTGTTGAAATCGCTTGCATTTCGCTTACACCTAACTTCTTTGCCGGTTTTCGTAGATCAAGCGGCCCCATGATTTCGCCAATACTCTTGCTGTCGTTTAGACCAAGAATGTGGCCAAGCTCATGCGCAATCACGTGCCGTAAATGCTCCTGATTCATAGGTTTGCCGTTTGGCTGGCTGGTTCGCACCCATACCGTCGCAGAAAACTTTGGAGCAAATTCTCCAGCCGAATTGGATTCGACGCTTCGGTTCCATTGCACATGCCCACCGACTTCGCGATTTGCAGATTTCACTTGTGGTTCAAATCGGAATTTAATGTTCGGATTCAATGATTCCGTGAAATGAATTTGATGATCCAGGGCAGTTTCCCAAAGCGAAACAGCTTGCCCGACGGCATTGCGGCACTTTTCTTCTTCGCGCATTGAAATAGAATCAAATTGAACAGAGAAACTTGTCGAGCCTAAGAGCAACACAGAATTCGCGTAAGCGATGGATTCATTCCACTTTTGCTCCCGAAAACAATTGGACGCTAATTGGACGTGACGTCGCATTTCGGGCATGACTCGCAGTTCGAGTTCTGCCGATGAGCTTAACGAAGCGGCTGGTGCCGCAGTTAGTCCGGTCAAAATCGCAACAAAGTTCGCGATCATAAGAAGCCCTCCAATGTCCGATTCAGGAAGCAAGACCGTATAGCGTTCAATCGCTCTGCAGCCGAGCCGTTTCCGGTTCGGAGTGTGTTGCCCAATCCTATTAGGATTATTGGAGCAGCCAAACTAAATACATATGCCTAAAAAATCACAGCTGGCAAAGTTGCTTGTCTGTCGTCAGGATTTGGTTTTTTTGAAAGAAGTCAGTTCCTGAACTTGCTCAGGGACTTTTGGCGATCCGGGAATCCTATTGCCACCCCAATAAGTAGTACTATTCAATTCGCATTTGAAGCGAAAGTGAGGGTGATTATGATTTTTCGTTTGGCAATTCTGGGAGCACTCGTTTGTTCCTCTTTCGGGTGCAAAGTGCTCCAAAAACTTCACTTAGACGGCATACAGGGGTCAGGCAACCCAAAGACTGAATCTCGTACCATTGGCAGCTTTACCAAAATTGCAGTTGAAGGTTCAACGGATGTGAATTGGACGCGAAGCGATAAGCAGACTCTCAGCGTCAAAACAGACGACAACTTGCTCAACAATTTGGAGACGGTGATAAAGGGCGACACTCTTTACATCAGATTCAAAGAAAGCTGCACGTCAAGGGTGGAATCTGTCGTAACCATTTCATCGCAGAGCCTCAATGCTCTTTCGATTTCCGGATCAGGCGACGCAAATCTATCGGGAGATTCCGCTGACAATTTAGCGATTTCAATTTCCGGTTCGGGTGACGTGGTAGCGAAAGGGACTGCAAAGTCAGCCGACTTTTCTATCTCTGGTTCGGGCGACATTGATGCGTTTGATTTGCAATTGGAATCTGCTGATGTCTCCGTGGCCGGATCTGGCGACATGAATTTGTCCGTCAAGAACACGCTCGATGCAAGCATTGCTGGAAGCGGGGATATCTCCTACCGCGGCAATCCAAAAGTGCAGAAGAGTGTGATGGGTTCTGGTGACGTAGTTCGGGCGAACTAGCCTGAATTGATACTACAAGCCCCTTCCTCCCTTGGGAGGAAGGGGCTTTTTGCGTCACAATGCCCTTGAACAATGCCATTAGTAATCTTCCATACGAATGACTTTCACGGCAGTTTTACCCGTGAAATGGCTGTACAGATTCGGAAGTTGGTGGATGGAGAGAAAGGAATCTACTTCGATTCTGGCGACTGCATTAATACAGGAAATCTTGGAATACCCTTGAGAGTCGAGCCTGTTTGGGAGCTGCTAGAATTCGCGCAGTGTCGAGCCGGCGTTCCTGGAAACCGTGAATCACATATCTTAAAGTCTGCTTTTGAAGCCAAAATTGCCGGACATAAGCATCCTTTGCTTTGCGCCAACATGAGGGTGCGGAGCGGTGGTTTAGTGCTTCCTGGAACTTCTGAATTTGATATCAATGGAGTAAAAGTTGGAGTACTTGGAGTCATGGTTCCGATGGTAACAACCAAGATGAAAACTCAAGCCGCTTCAGCATTTTTGTGGGATCCACCAATTGAAGCTGCTATCGAAGTCGCCAAAGAACTTCGTCCGAGGAACAACCTCCTCATTGCATTGACCCACATCGGAATTGCTCAAGATCGAGAGTTGGCTACAAGGTGCCCTGAAATTGACATCATTTTGGGTGGACACTCGCACACTGTCCTAGAGCAGCCCGAACGAATTGGAAGCACATGGATTTGCCAAGGCGGTTCGCATGGACGATACGTGGGCAAATATGTTTGGGAAAAGGGCAAAGGAATCGTTGATGCAGAGTTGATTCCATTGAAGCCGCCTACCGCAATATCAGCCAAGTAATCAGAGCGCCGACAATACCGCCGCCTGCTACAAATGCAGCGCCATATAGCCACATTTCAGCAACATTTCGAATCGAGTCAGCTCCGGTAGAGGCCTTTATGCGAATGTCGGCAATTGCGAAATTCTGTTCTGATCCCATCCGGTCGCTTAGTCGAACTCGCAAATTCTCACGATCGTAACTTAGTACAGTACAATTCCATGCTCCCCAGCCAGCCCAAGGCGCGTTTACTGTGCTGCCGGGCAGGAGGCTGAAGGGATGAATATCGCTCTTCATCAGCCGATGTTCGAAACCATTTAGGAATGTCACTTCGATCACATCGCCGTTTATGGCTCGAATTCTCGCGGGATAACAGTAACCATCTGCAGAAAGTGCGAAAACCAGTTCTCCAACTTCTCGCGAAACACTGTTGATCGCCATTCGCTCTTGGACAGCTTGTGTGATCGCCTCGCGAGACAATCCTGCCTCCATCGCCGCTGCGACAATTTGGTTTTCCGCAGGAGAATCTCCAAGCGAATAGGAGCGCTGTTGCTCAATTTCCTCTGCGCGCTGCAGAATCTCGCGAATCTCTTGTTGTTCCATCCTAGATAAAGATACGAAGCAGGGTTACGCTTCTTCATCGGCAAGGGCTTTTAGGCACCTTGATTCTAGATCGGCTGGAACTGGCATCTGGCAAAATCCGCCTCTCATATAGCGAAGTACAGAGGCTTCAAATCTGTATTCGACCGCGCAAGGTGGGCAAAGCCTCAAGTGCTCTTCAACCTGCAGAATCTCTACTTCGGAAAGCTCCTTATCAATAAAGTCGTGCAGTTTCGCAAAGACCGTATCACAATCGTGGATTCCGCTCATATCTCCGCATCCGCCTGGCTTATGCTCCAACGCTTTCCCCCTCAACCCAACCGCGGTCCACGGCCAGTTCCCAAAGAACGGCTTGCAAATGCTTTCTCGCTCTGTGCAGACGCGAGCGAACGGTGCCAATTGGAACCTCCAACGTCTCAGAAATTTCCTCGTAGCTCATGTCGGAGATGAAGTAGAGCATTGCTGCTTCGCGGTAGTCACTTGGCAAATGGTCAAGGGCATCGCCTATCTGATCCATATCAACTTTGCTGAAAAACCAAGCAGCAGGATCGTCGCCCGATAGGTCTGCCCCAGTGCGCTTGGCGTGTTCATACAAAATTGCGTCGGGTGCGTCTTCAATGTCGGTAGTTTCAATGCGCTTCTTCTGCCTTTGAGCGTAATGAAGGTTCGTGAGAATCTTCATGAACCAGGCTTTGAAATTCGTGCCTGTCTGGAAGGTGTGCCGTGCGCGGAAAGCTTGGACGCTCGCGTCTTGGACAAGGTCCATAGCCTCTTCGCTTTTGCCAACTAATCGAGCAGCATAGCGATATGCCATGCTCAAAATGGGTTTGAGAAGTTCCTCAAACTCATTTCTAGTCAATATTGCTTCCGTCACCGACTGAGACACTCCACTACTGTACTCGTAGTTTGGCAGAAATCGTAGTTTCGGTGGGCATTCGGCAAGTGCCATTCAGAGGTTTCAAAGTGAATCCTCTGCCGAATGGTTCCAACTTTAGGTTGGTATTGTCAATCGCACATTCCTATCGTTTCGCAACCTTTCCATCGAATAGTACATCCCGCTGTACCGGCCGATCTTCTCAAACCCAAGTGATTCGTACCATGCCGTCGCCTTATGATACGACTGAAGCACGGCGAATTTTGCCCCTCGTTCAAAAGCGAATTGGAACGCAAAGTGCATCAGCGACGTCCCCGCTCCTTTTCCGCGATGTTCCGGCAACGTGACGACATCATAGATTCCGACTGTGTCATCAAAGAAGTAGAGAGTCGTGGAGCAAACTGCCTTTCCCTCCATTCGGCATACAAAGTGCATTGCTTGTTCTGGGCTTTTTGAGGTTGCTTCCATAAGCATTTGAACGGCATCCGCCTTTTCAGCCTTTGGATACCACTCTGCCAAAGGCAGCTTTTCCCTTTCAAATTCCGCCCAATCGGTAACAAGCTCGCACTTCAATTTTGGATTAACTAGATTTGCTTTTGAGAGGTTAAGAATCATGCTCGGCGAATATTGAGGCCCCATGAGGTGCAAACGCCGGAGCCGCTTAGCAAAATCGCCAGGAGTGCCTTCTGGACCCCAAAACCAATTTGCATGGCAGTTTGCATCTTGATAGGTTCGGTGAATCTTTTCAATCTGTGATTGACATTCTTCCAGGTCCCCGGAAAGTCTGGCTCGTGTGACGATTGCTGAACCTGCCGGCCGAGAACGGGTTGACCAAAGAGCAAACGGCTCGTCATAAACCTGGTGGCCTGGCAAGCTCATCTTGAGCCGGTGCCAAGCCACCTGATTTGCTTCAACCGGATCTGAAATCTCGACCATTCCTACGGCAGGTCAATGTTCACTGTCCGCTGAAGTTCGTTGCAGAATAACTTCAGTTTCTTCGGTTTTTGACCCTTTACGCCACGAAAGACAATCTTGCCCCTTTTGACTTGGTCGCATTCAATTTGCTCGTCAATAGTTTGGTTGCCAGTGATCGTGAGCATGTCGGAGCACCATTCGATATTGTCTCCGTTTTCGTCCATCAGTTTAGGTTGAAATGTCCCCCACCCTAATCTGTGCGGTCGGTTCAGCATATTAGTGAATGAAACAGTTGCGACAAAAATGGTTTGCCCTTCGGCCGGCTGGTATTGGCCGACTGCACCCGGCGCTGCTTCAACTGTTTCGACATTCAGGTCAAAAGCTCCGAAATCAAATGGCTTTGCAAACGGTGCGGGAACTGTCTGCAAGACGTTCATTCCATCAGGAGCGAAAATGGAAGTCATCGTCTTGACCTTGTCTTTGAGGTCAAAACGAAGGATTGGACGATTGTAGCCGCGTGCGACAATGAGCTTGGTAATCGGCCCCGTTCCATGCACTTTGAATGCAACAAATGCCTTGACTTTTTGCGCGGGTTTCAGCGAAACGCTGAAATGGGTTCGCCTTTCGGCATGATACGCATAGCTGTCGGAATCTCGATTTTCATCGTCAGGCGACACGCAAGTGAATTTGAAAGAGCCGTAGTCGAATGACAATTCGCGTTTGTTTGGGTTTTGAACCGTGTAATTCAAAATCAGCAGTTTGTCAGGGTGCATTGCGAGGATGTTGTCCTCAACTGTTTTGCATCGCAGAGCTACTTCAGCGCTATCGAGTGTGAAGTGAAGTTCGTCGCCGACGTTGCCAAGTTGATAGGTTATGCCGAGCTTTCCGCTGTTGCCAGGCATTTGGACTGTGCCCTTTGTCGGCGCCGTAGTTTGCTTCTTAGCTGGCGGCTTTGGCTTTTGTTTGGGTTTAGCTTGAAAAGCCGTGCCCACTATCAAAGCGGGAAGAACAATTGCAAATATCCACAGATTTCGATTCAATCAATCACCTCGATCTGTAAAAGTTACCCCGTTTTCTATTCATCAGCAAGTTTGAAAACTCCAAATTCCGCTTGCATTCCTATGGAGAAAGTAAAATCATTGAAACTTGCATGCCAATATGTAAGTCAAACATGGTAGAGTATTTGTATGGCAAAAACGACGCAACTTTCTTTTCGGCTCCCATCTGAGTTGGCAGATCGAATTCGGAAACGAGGTGCTCCAACTAAGTTTGTAATGCAAGCAGTTCAAGAAAAGCTGAGCCGCGACGAAGCAGCTGAAATTGAACAGAGTCTTCAATGTCTTGCGTTTGACGATGAGCAAAACGACATCTCAGACTTCAAAAAGGCGCAACGCAAGGTGATCGAACGTGCCGATTGAACAAGGGCAGATATTCGACCATGATTTTGGGCCAAGAAAGAACCACCTTCAAGAAGGACCACGGCCGGTTGTTGTCATCCAGTGCAATGCATTGAACCGGATTGCAGGCTATCCGAATGTGATTGTTGTTCCACTCACGCGGACTGAAAAAAAATCTGCCACTTATATTGGTGTTGCCCCAAGTTCCGCGAATCAGTTGACCAGCCCAAGTTGGGCGATTACAAATCAGATTTTCACAATTGATCAAGGCGATCTTAAATCATCTTTGGGCCATGTGAGCAAAGAAGAATTGTATGGCATTAAGCAGGGCCTCAAGATTGTATTGGACATTTAGAGGGGCATCATAATATTAGAGGGGCATCATAATATTCGTATGACCGTTTCCACGACGATTCGAGCTCCGCGAGGGAAAACTCTGAGCTGCAAAGGCTGGCTGCAAGAAGCAGCTTTGCGGATGCTGATGAACAATCTCGACCCAGAGGTGGCTGAAGATCCGGAGAATCTTATCGTCTACGGCGGAACTGGAAAGGCTGCACGAAATTTGGAGTGCTTCCATGCGATCGTGCGGTCTCTCAAAGAATTGGAAAACGACGAAACATTGCTTGTTCAATCGGGAAAACCCGTCGCGGTTTTCAAGAGCCATATAGATGCCCCAAGGGTTTTGATCGCGAATTCGAATTTGGTCGGGCATTGGTCGAACTGGGCTCATTTTCGAGAATTAGAAGCAAAAGGGCTGATGATGTACGGCCAAATGACGGCTGGCTCGTGGATTTACATTGGCTCGCAAGGAATTGTCCAAGGCACCTACGAAACCTTTGCAGCGTGTGCCGACCAGCATTTTGGCGGCTCACTCAAGGGCAAATTGGTTGTTAGCGGAGGAATGGGAGGCATGGGCGGCGCTCAGCCTCTTGCAGCAACGATGTGCGATGCGACATATATTGGTATTGACGTTGATCCTGCCCGTATTGAAAAACGGTTGAAAAATGGCTACTGTGACAAAATTGCTTGGTCATTGGATGAGGCTCTTCAAATGGCGGAATCTCGAGAGGCAATAAGCTTCGGGCTGGTTGGAAATTGCGCCGAAGTTTTGCCGGAAATGGTTCGGCGCGGCATCGTTCCAGACATCCTCACAGACCAAACCAGCGCTCATGATCCGTTAAATGGCTACATACCGAGGGGAATGACTCTCGCCGAACATGCCGAACAGGCCAGAACTAATCCGAACGAAACCGAACGACTTGCCAAGGAGAGCATGGCAATCCATGTGAACGCAATGCTCGATCTAAAACGGATGGGAGCAATCACTTTCGATTACGGGAACAACATCCGGGCATTCGCCCAAGAAGCAGGATGCACGAACGCATTTGACATCAAAGGCTTCGTGCCCGAATATATTCGGCCACTGTTTTGCGAAGGAAAAGGACCCTTCCGTTGGGCCGCGCTGAGCGGCAATCCTGAGGACATCTGGCGAACCGACAAATTGGCTTTGGAACTGTTTCCAGACAACAAGTCCCTGCACCGTTGGATTCAAAAAGCATCTGAACGAGTTCAGTTCCAAGGATTGCCTTCTCGAATCTGCTGGCTCGGATATGGCGAAAGGGCGAAAATGGGGCTGGCGATCAACGAGTTAGTAAGAATGGGGGAGATTGAGGCTCCGATTGTAATTGGGCGAGATCATTTAGACTGCGGCTCCGTGGCTTCGCCAAATCGCGAGACTGAAGGAATGCTTGATGGCTCTGATGCTGTCGCAGATTGGGCATTTCTGAACGCCATGATCAATGTGGCTGGGGGCGCAAGTTGGGTTTCGATTCACAACGGCGGCGGAGTGGGAATTGGCTACTCGCAACATGCGGGAATGGTGATCGTCGCTGATGGAACCGATGCTGCAGCAAAGCGATTGGAGAGGGTTTTAACCACCGATCCAGGAATGGGGATTGTCCGGCATGTGGATGCTGGATATGAGGATGCTCGTCAAAGTGCCCAACTTCACTCATTGAAGACCCCATTGGTCTAGGTAGTCGAATTGAACTTACTTTGACCTATTGAACCGAATTCCCGCACTCTTACCGTGAAGAAATAGTCTCATTTGACCGACCGAATATCAATTCAACACCGTCAAACAGATTGAGACGAACAATGAATCACAACATTGACCCCGAACATCCGCTGCATTTGTACTTCCGTGAGCTTGTCCATGAGTCGCTGACTCATCGGGTTGGGCTACGCGATAGCGAAGATGTGGAGTCGTATGTTGCCGCATTGCTGGTCTCTTTCATGCATAATGAGCGAATTTTTGCGCTAAAGGACCCATTCGGAAATCGAATTGAGTCAATTTCTGAAATGCTGGCCGAAGGCGATATTCTAATGAACGCAGATTCATTTGAACGCGAGCGAGAAGTGCATCGGCATGTCGGGGATTTTCTGTTGTTCTGGTCCGGTCTCTTTCCAGAAATGCTTCCAAGACTCCCGGGTTTTTCAAGCTGCGAGCCTGAAATCGAGGCGATGATTCAGGGAAGCGAAAGCTACGAAATCGTTTCGTCGTTCGACCACTCGCCATTTGACACCGAAGCTCCGCTATTCAAGAAATTGAGCGAGGAGTTCCCTGCCTGCCAATATGGCCTCAAGCTGATGCGGGCTTCATTTGATGGCTTCCGGCGTCAGGGCTGGGTTGATGGGTTTGAAGCTTAGAAGTATGCCGTTGGCAGTTGGCGGTTAGCAGTTTCGTCAAAGAAGTATTCATTTCTCAACCCTGCAACGTTCACCCGAAACTCATTTTGATTATAATTCTACATTTATAGAAATATCGTGCTATAATACTCATGTGAGTATCGCACAGCAAGCCAAAGCCCTTAAAGCTCTAGGGGACCCCACTCGATTAAAGATCTTTCAATTCCTCAGCAGTTGTTGCTGTTCCGTCGCAATTGACGATGAGGGAGGCGTGCGCATTTCGGATGGGAAAACCGTGGGCCAAGTCTGCTGCCACGTTACGGGCCAAGACAAGATTCCTTCTTCGATCAGCTTCCACTTAAAGGAGCTTTCGAACGCTGGATTGATTGTCATGGAAAAGCGTGGCAAGCATGTGCTTTGTGCCGTCAACCGCGGGACGGTGGAAAGCCTTGTGCAGTTTTTTGGGCAGGTTTGTTGTTGCGATCCACAGGAGAAAACAAAATGAAATATCAAAACGACCCAGACAAGCCTTGTTGTGGCGGATGCTGCGAACCTGGTTCTGGTTGTTGCGGCTGCGAATGCTAGTCGCCTGACAAAAAACTACTCTTAGCCCCCACCTTTTTCGAGGTACAAGGAAGAGGAGGGGGCAGGGGGTGGAGTTAGACTTCCAGCTCCCCTGCAATCCTCTTTACATCGTCCCAATGCCCTTTCATATCTGCCAGCAATGGCGTGTTTTGGCGAGCGATTTGGATGAGGTCAAAGTCGCAATCAACTACCAGCAAGTGGTCCTCTTGAACCGGGCTTTGCCCGATTTGGTTGCCAAAAGGATCGTAAATCGAACTGCCCCCAACCAAACCCTTACCGCCTTCAAATCCAGTCAATTGACAGTTCACGGCAAAAATCCCATGCTCTTCAGCGCAGGATTTCAGCATCCTTCCATATCTCGCCAAGTTGCCGATTTCGGGAGTGTCAAACCCTCTGGCCGGGCTTGCGCTTGGAACGATTAAGATTTGGGCTCCCGCCAAAGCAAGCAAAGACGGCATCAGCGAATGCCAAACATCCTCGCAAACAAGAATTCCAATCTTGCCGAATCGAGTTTCAATCAATCCGAGTTCGCGCCCTCGTGCTACAAATCGGTCTTCGTCAAATACGCCGTATGTAGCCAAAAAGAACTTTCTGTACACCGATAATACCGTCGCAACCCCGTCAGAAAATTCGATGTAAGCCGCACTATTGTGAACCTGGCCCGAATGAATTTCATAAAAGCCGACAACGGCATCAATTGGCTTGTGTAACTTCCCAACTCGTTGGCAAAGCAGTTCAGCCAATGCTCCTGCTTCAAGGGCGCATTCCAAAACGCCACCTTCCAAAATATAGCCGCTGACGGCAGTTTCGGCAAAAGTTACGATGTCGCAACCCTGTTCAGCGCATTGGTTGATTGCATCTGCGATGCGTCCGATGTTGCCGGAAACATCTCCCTTTTCAGGCGTAACTTGGGCGCAGCCAACTCGAACGGTCATGGACTAAGTGTACCGGTGGAATAATTTGCGGGACTTTTTCACAAAATTTCGTTCAATAAGACTAGAAAGGAGTTATGCTAGAAAAATGATACAGCTACTCGTTTTGGGAGTCGTAGTTACCTCTCAGTCTTCAATTGACCTTTCTTCACCAAAGGCAACCGTGCTTTCCTTTGTGAAATCCTTTGAGTCTTTGAACTTTACTAATTGCGCCAAGTGTGTTCAAGGTGGAAAGTTGGAAAATTTTGAACCTATGCTCAAGTCCATGCCTGCAGGATACAAATTCAAGATGGACTTGCGAGACATTGATTCAAAAGAGGTCGGCAATTCCGCAGTTGTTACGGGCAACCTATGGATAAAAAGCTCCGCGCCAGGCCAAGAAGACAGTGAAACAACATATTTTGAAAAGTTGTCCGTCGTAAAGGTTGAACAAAGCTGGCTCATTCAGCCTCGAAAGCTCAATGAAACCGACAAAAACGTGACAATACTCACGGGCATTGCTTCGGTTCTTGCATTTGGAATGCCCGCTACAACAACTCCGAGCCAGATGGAGTCCGCACCGCCTACACAGACCCCAAGAGATGCTCATGCGATTACCCTTTCAAACCTCAAGCAACTTGCCTTAGGCACCATTGTTTATTCCGCTGACTATAACGACAGACTCCCCAATGCAAATTGGCAAAAACAGCTTGAACCGTACACCAAGAGCCAACGCGTTTTCCAATCCCCGATGAACTCCAGAGAACGACAGTCGCCTTACACCTTTAATTCGGCGCTCTTTGGGAAGAAGTTGAAATCTGTCACCAAACCCGCCGAAACCGTGCTCCTCTATGAGGGGTCAAAGGGAGTAATAGCTTTTCTGTATAACTCACGTGGCGCGGTTGCCTTTGCGGATGGACATGTGAAACTGGTTTCCAAGCAAGAAGCAGTGCAACTCAAGTGGAAACTGTAGCTTCGAGAGGATAAAGGAAAACGAATCTCGCTCTTCAAATTGTATAACTAATCGGAGGTAAATCCATGAAATGCAAAATCGGCATAACGGCATTGCTGTTGGGAGTTGTATTGGGTTCAGCCCAAGCTCAGACTGCCACAGCCGCTCCGCAAAAACCCACTGACCCACTGCAAGCAGAGCTCGCAAATCTCCAAAAGGAGTATTTTGCGGCTCTCAACGAATATTACAAGCCTTATGATGCAGCGAAGACTGAGGAAGAAGCTTCCAAGATCAAACTTGATCCAGAAAAGGACCCTTTCAAAAAATTCTTGCCAAAGTTCCAAGCTTTAGCAAAGAAAGCGCGGTCGAATCCAGCAATTGGCGTTCAAGCAGAATCCATGGTTTTTGATATGGCGATTATGAATAGTGATAAAAGGGCTGCGGATTCGAGCATGAATACGCTCTTTGGTAAATATGCGAATGAACCTGGCGTTGTAAGGGCTCTTTACAGTTTGCAGACATATGCTAATAAGTATGTCAGTCACGATGCCCAAATCAGGCGGAATTGGTGGCTTGGTAAGCTCAAAGCACTTCAAAAAAAATCAAAAAAACGCGAAGTTCAAGCAAGTGCTCTAATGCAGCAAGCTGACATTTGGGCGTCGCCTTATGGCGAGATGGTTGATGCCAAGAGAGGCAAAGCTATCCTCATCGAACTAAAGAATAAGTATGGGGACACATTTGCTGGAAAGAGTGCGGAAGGCAGACTTTTTGTCCTCGCCAATCTCAATGTTGGGCAAGTTGCCCCAGACTTTGAAGCCACAGATGAAGATGGAAAGACCTTTAAGCTGAGCGACTACCGCGGTCAAGTGGTAGTGCTCGACTTTTGGGGGTTTTGGTGAGGGCCGTGCCGCGCGATGCTGCCCCATGAGAAAGAAATGGTCGTTCGATTAAAAGACAAGCCATTTGCACTCATCGGGATCAACAGCGACGGCGACCGGTCGGTTGTCAACAAGATTCTCAAAGATCAAGGCATTACATGGAGACAAGCCATTGATGGCGACACAAGCGGCCCATTGGCCACGAAGTGGGGTGTTCAAGGCTGGCCAACGATCTTCATACTTGATGCGAAAGGCGTAATACGATACAAAGACCTTCGCGACCAAGCGATGGAAGACGCCGTAAACACACTTCTGAAGGAGATTCTGAAGTAATTATCCTGTCCCCTCTCCCAGGAACGAATGGAGAGGGGGCTCTTTTATTTCCCTGCCAACTTTTCCAAAACGTCCTTAAACTTTTCGCGGACGACTTTCCTCTTGACTTTCATCGAAGGAGTCAACTCCCCGGATTCGATGGAAAAAGTCGCATCAATCAGCTCGTACCGCTTCATTCGTTCAAAGTCGGCAAGTGACTTGTTCACCTTGCCAATTTCCTCTTTGAGAAGCGCTTTTACAGGCTCTAGTTCGAGCATTTCAGCATTGGAAGGTGGCTTCAGCCCTTGCTCTTTCAGATGCGCCGATAGATGATCGAAATGGGGAA
>JANNJE010000268.1:0-4139 GCA_031405735.1 Armatimonadota bacterium
GCAGAACTGGATCCGGCGCGAGTTGGACTCAGACCGACAAGCAGTGGCGATTGCAGCTTGCAGCACGAACAAGCAGTTCGCAAGATGCTCAAAACTTTGTGGGGCTTGCTCCTTCAACTACGGTTGCCAACGTTCTTCGCCTCAATGAAATTCCAAGTTCGCCGGTTGCCAATGTCTCAATAGCCATTGAAGAGACGGTTGGTGGAACGACGAGGCAGTATTCTCAAACGCTTACAGATCGAATGGCACGCAAAACATGGAAGGTTCGAGTGAACACGACAGAAGCGGCAACGGTGACCATCACGTGGCCAAATCTCTCAACTGTTCCTAGAAATGCTCGATTCCGAATGACTGACCTTGGAACAGGAACAGTCAGAGACCTTCGACAAAGCTCAGGCTACACGTTTGACACAAATGAGGCTTCATCAAGAGAGTTCAACCTCGAAATGATTCCTGGATCGGCCACAAGAGCCGTGATTGGCAATGTGCTGGTAGCCCGAAGTCGAGCGGCGTTGGCTCCATTCTCTATTCGATACACTCTTTCATCCGATGCAACGACTCAAGTTCGCGTTCTTTCGAACAGCGGCAAGGAAGTATATTCCGTTCATCGAGGAAGAGCAGATCGAACAGGTGAAAATGAAGTCACTTGGGCAATGCGTGACAATGCAAATCGGCTCGTAGCTCCTGGTGCCTATCGCCTAGAAATTCTAGCGGAAACACCTGAAGGCGAAAGAGGTCGAAAGACAGTCGTCCTAAACGTGATTCGATAGAATCAATCAAACAACGTTTTGGGAAGTCGAACCATTCGGCTTCCCAAAATTGTCTTTACTGTAAGCTCCCGGCTATACTTACAATTGAGCTTTAGGAATGACTCGATCAATCCGCGCTGGAATAACAATCCTACTTTTTGCAATCGCATCTGCGGTCGCGAACTGCTCGAATGGTGTCATCCGGCTCACGAGCTTTCCTTCAATGACTGTTGCCGATGGCCGAAGTACTCTCACAATTAGTGCTGAAGTTCGAGATCGGTCGGGAAACATCGTTCCCGATGGCACACAAGTTGTCTTTGCTACAAATATGGGATCCTTCGTTGAGCCCGTGACGAAAACTGTTTCAGGTACGGCTCGAGCGGTTTTTTCCGCAGGATCGGTTCCAGGAATTGCAAAGATTCAAGCTTCCGCTCTTACCTATAACGCTGTTTCTATCCTTGATATCGAGCTTGTATCTGACCGCACTATGCTGACTTCGGCGAAAGAGTTCATCGAGATCAGCGCAGAAGACTATTTGATGTACAGCCTCGATCATCGAATCATGGGGGCTGCCGCACCTGGAAGGGGGGTCGCCATCCGATTTCGAGACATCTCGATTGATGCCGACGATGTCCAGGTGACAATCCCCAGCAAAGAAATTCGAGCTAGAAATGCCAAAGTGAAATTCGGTGCTTTTGAGCGCGAATTTACAGAACTCTATTTCAAGATGGATTCGAAAGAGGGATTCGGAATTACAACATTCGAAGTGCCGAATTTTCGAATCGTCGCAACTGCAAAACTGTTCAAGTTTGAAACTTCGATGGTAAAACGTTTGGGAATGGCGCAGATTTCAGGGCAGACCATTACGCCCTATTCAAAACCATTGGCAGGTGGGATTTTCGAGTTTGCCGATCTGCTGGAATCAACTTCGACAATTTCTGCAAAAAAGGCATTTGCATATCCGCGCGGGCAGATTCAGTTTCATCGTGCATCCATCTTTATTGGCACACAACGGGTGATGTCAATGCCGATGTATCAGCTCGATTTGAATAGCAGCTCGCCACTGGCGACCGAACAGTTCCTCAATGTGTACAACAGCCAAGTTGCGCTCAATTATCCGTATTATCTGACTCTAGAGCCGGGCGAAACGAGTGCGCTCCGCTTTAGAACTGGAGAACGCTATGGTCGAAATTCTACAAGTTTGGGTGGAGTGTTCCTTGACTATGAGTGGAATTGGAACAAGGGACAAGACATGGACGGCGGGCTTACAGTTACTGGTCTGAACCGGGAGGACTGGTCTATTGGCGCTAGGCAGTATCTACGGCTCGATTCAAAAACGGTGGCTTCGGCGCAACTCGAATTTCCTTCGCATCGCAGCATATTCGGGTCTGCATCCGTTCAGCGACATGGCGACGGCTTTCAAATGAGCGTAAACGCAAGTAGTTCACGCTCTTTGCGGGGCACTGAGTATCAAACCCAACAATACTCCGCGGTCATCGAAAAGAATCCCACAAAGGTTGGCTCACTGCCACTAAGGCTGTTTTATGGCTTTACGGCTAACTACAGCTCTTCCGAAACGGCATCAACGCACTTTCAGCAAAATTCAGTCGGTGCGCGAGTTCGCATGCAAGTCCTTCCTGTGCTCTTAGGCAAGCGTTCAACTTTAATGGGCTCAATGTCTTTGAGCCATTTGCAAGGCGAAGGAGTGAAGAACGGTTTGACAACCATGGCCGACCTTTCGCTGAGCCATCAGTTTGGTGACGGCGCGGCTATGTTTATGAGCTACAACTACACAGATGACGGGTTTGCGAGTGCTGTGACAGGTCGAAACTCGCTCAACGTGAACGGAATCTACGATCGAGGCAAATTGTCATTTTCATTCAATGCGTCAAAGAGCCTCGACATGGACCGTCAAAGTTACTTTTTTGACTCTAGTTTCTTAGTGAGTGATCAATGGCGTGTCTCCTATCAATACACATTCGATCAATTTCTTGGCGACCGTTACATTGATGACCTCGCCATGCTAAGCTATCGAGTTGGTGTGAGGGAAATTGGGGTTACGTATTCGATACAAAGAAAGCGCATCGGCATTCAACTGTTTGGTTCGCAGTTTTAGCTGTTGCGTTGCAACGGCTATTTGTTTAGTCTCGCAAGCCCAAGATTTTGGTAGGTTTGGTTACAAAAATCAATGGGAATTGCCAGCTCTTTCGGTTTCAAGGTCAGGATTTCGCGTCAATCATTCTGGTAGCGCGGCGATAGACTTTGTTCCAAAATCTCCGCTTTGGACGCCGCTTCAAACATCGTCGTTGGGTCAAACCGTGCTCATTCGGGCAGGTCAGGAAGGCATGTTGAAAATAAGAGCCAATTTGCTAGGGCTCGGCTTCGAGGTCTATTGCGTCGGCAAGCTTAAGTTGGCAATACGCACGACCTCGTCGCCCTTTCTGTCTTGGAGCGAAGGCTCGGTTGGTTCTGGTGTGCCAACGCCGAATACGAATTGGATTGGAGTTTCCTTTCGTGATTCGCAACCTCCACTTGCGATTGGATTCCTTAGTGGTCCAGCCGGACTTCAGATTCATGGAAGTTCTGGAGAATGGACGCTTGAAACTGTAGAGGACTACAAGGGTTGGATTCGGATTTGTGCTCCGAACGGAATTATGCCCTTTCGCACCAACGGTGCGGCCGAACTAGGTGACTTCGCAAAACTGTGCAAGAAGTTGGCCGTATTCATTGGCTCTCCGACACCAATGCTCAAGGGCCAATCGGTACTTGCAGAAGCGCAAGGCGTAGAGTTGAATCTAGAGTTTTCTGGGCCAGGAGCGGTGATTCCAAGCCATTGGATGATGGCCCCAATTGCAGGTTATCCCGTAAAAGTGAAGCCTACGCGGCGCGCACGCCGCGCTTCTTTCCGAAGCTCGGTGCGCAAGGCCCGACGCAGCATCAGGCGTAACCACGTTGCGGGACACGCCCACCGCGTGTTCCGCATGCACGGCGGAAGCCGCCGGCGCTACGCTTATCTGGGCGACGTCGTCACCGCGTCGGTGCAGAACGCTTTGGCCGACTCCAACGTCAAAAAAGGCGAAGTGGTCAAATGCGTGGTGGTCCGCACCCGTAAGGAACGCCGACGCGCCGACGGCAGCTACGTCCGGTTCGACGACAACGCCGGCGTCTTGATCGACGAAAACGGCGAGCCGCGGGGCACCCGCATTTTTGGCCCCATCGCCCGGGAGCTGCGCGAGCGCAATTATTTGAAGATCATTTCTCTGGCCCCGGAGGTCGTGTAACGTGTCCGTCGCTTTAGTCCGCAAAAAAGACAAAGTCAAAATCCTCGCCGGCAAAGACCGCGGCAAGGAAGGCGAAGTCCTACAGGTCAACCGATCCACAGGCCGTGTG
>JANNJE010000269.1:0-3478 GCA_031405735.1 Armatimonadota bacterium
CTCTTTCGCTCCACTTCGCCACGTCTTTCTAACGCAGCGTAAGCTTGAACGACGAGATTCTCGTCTCGTCCAAGTTCTGTTACAAGTTGCCGCATCGTATCTCGTTGATTCATAAACCGGTGTTTACCTTACAACCGATGACAGGTGACCTAGATACCTTGCTCTCAGGCTCGCCCTCCAAGACACGCCCTTCGCCTGCCTTGGGTCGTGCTTCGCGGTCGGCGAGGAGCGACCCAAGGCATCCGAGGAGCAACAAAAGTATGGCGAGGAGCAACCCAAGTGCCGCGAGGGGCGACCCAAGTCATCCGAGGAGCGACTCAAATGCCACGAGGAGTAACCCAAGGCATCCGAGGCACGACCCAAGCTTGGCGAGATGGTTTTCGGGAGTGGCGAGAACATTTATGGTCGTTCTCAGCCCCAACCACTATACAAAAATAACTACTAATATTTGCAAAAAACCTCTTGCATATTGTGTTTCTCTTTGTTACACTGCGTTCGAACGTAGGTTCAGGAGGAAAAAGAAATGCCGTTTAACGGACCGAGCAGCTACCTTCCCACCACTGATGAGTTCATCGGGCATTGGACCGATGTGAACGTCGAACTTACGCCCGACCTTATACTGGCTGGGCCGTATGCATTGGCAGATTTGCAAGCGGATCGAGACGCGCTTTCGGATGCGATCACAGCCTTGGTCGAAGGGATCAACGATGTTGAAGGCCACCGTACAGACCGCGACAACCAAAAGCTAAGCATCAAAGAGCGGCAAAGGCAACTGGATTCCTTTATCCGTGGGTTCCTGGCTAGCTCATCATACGTTGGCAGAATTCCTGAAGCGATAGATATGCTCGCGAATCCTGGCAAGTGGTTGATTTCGATGCGCGATCACCGCAACATTTGGACCGACATTCATGCGACGCCTCCGGCTGGATTCACTCCGCCACTGTTGCTGGCTGGCGGCTATACGCTGGCGACCTTTACCACCGATATCGCTGCACTGGAAACCACTTTTGAAAGCCTTTCATTGACCGAGCAAGACGTGGACCGCCTGCTAGACGAGCGCGATGCGCTGTATTTGGCGATTCGCGCCCAGCTAGTTTTGTATCGTGAGGCGGTTTTGGGCAGCTTTGCCGAAGATCATCCGCTCGTGCTCTCGCTTCCTCGGCTCGATCCCCTGCCAGGGCACACGCCAGACCCGGTTGTGCTGACTGGCGTTTGGAATCAGACTATTTCGATGGCGGACCTTTCGTGGACGGCTTCTGCTGATGCCGATTTGGCAAGCTACCAAGTTCGTAGAAACGGCAACACACCTTACAACAGCAATTTGGAACAGGTTGTGGAAACACTCCCTCCCGGAACGCTGGTGCTTTCGACTAATGAAGGCTTTTCAGGCCCTGGGGCTTCGATGGGGTACAAGGTTTATGTGGTTCTGAACACTTCGAACGAGTCGGGGAGTAATGCAGTAACGGTGGTCGGGCCGTGAGTTCAAGCCATGTTCAAGTTGTCAAGATCACGAGCTTAGTGAAGGTGCAGTAATGGCAGACGTACCGAACCGCAAAGGATTTGCAGCAACATGTGCTCGCCAGACTGTTCAGCAAGATCAGCATAAGCCATTATTGGGAAAAGCCACGATCAAATATGGTCAATGCTTTGCAAGGAGCACTTTGTATTTTTCCATGGGAGCCACAATTGCAATCAAATTTGCCGACAATCTAGATGTTGCGGGTCACATGTTGCTTGGGATCACTGGCCAACCTGGAGCTTTTGTCAAACTCACAGAATTGCGCAAAGATTTTATAGCCAATTGTGTCGAAAACGCGGAAACAATGTACGATTTCGCAGTTGAGTCCGAACAGAAGAGGTTTTCGTTTGAGGGCAATTCATATGAGTTCATGAAAAAATATGGGTTGATGAAGCTGGAAACTCATAAAGCTTCTGATTTACTCTGGCAATATGCAGAACTCGGCTTTTGTTTAGGAATTGCTTTTCCAGAGCAGGCAAGCGAGTTCGTGGCGGATAAAGAGCATGATCCGGAAGAATGGAAGAAGTTCCATGAGGCTGGATTGGATATTCCCAAGGCACAAGACGTTATCTCGTATTCAGAATTTGAATCGGCCATGGTAGCTGATTTCTTGGAATATGGCAAGGTCGTTGCCCCAGCCCTGTATTCCCAACTCATCTAGAAGTGCCGTGTGAAGGCGAGCGAGGAAACAGAAACGGCAATGAAAACAAGGATTCTCAACAATAGTATCGCCGTCCTGTTTTTCGCGGCGTGGGCAGCGAAGTGGTTAACTAGCTTGGCCTGTTTCACGACTTATATTTTTCTGGGCCTATTCACTCTTACAGGTTTGTGGATATTGGCTGTATTCGTAAATCGGCCTTCTGATGGTGACTTAGTGCCGTCCGACTCCAATCGCTTTTCTGGACTATTCCTTAAGGACGAAAAATCGCACATCGTTCTTACTGCTGGTGACGCTTGCAGATCTGGGGCGTGGATCATTGGGCTTACCAATGCAGTTGGATTTGTTAACCCCACACTATGGATGATTTGTTTTGCACTTGGACTTGTAATCGCGGCTTGCTATATGGGTGCAATTGTTTTTGGTCTTAAGGGGCAATCTCCTTATGCATTTGGGCTCGGGTTAATGGTCTACATGCTGTTTTCTATGAATTACAGTCTTGCAAGGCGGCACATCGGAGTGCCAGACCCGCATCACTTTCTGGCAGCAACTGAAACATACCAAGGGATTTGGGACGGGCAGATTAGATATCCGGACGGGCACGTTGAGGATGTAATCGTGAAAGTGAGGGTAATCCCATCCCACGAATCAGAGGTCATTGGCTCTGACCGATACGGCAACGACAAGTATACGGATTGGGACGAGTATCATGCATTTCTGGAAGAAGTATGGTCTCCAGGCAAAGGAAAGATCAGAATCAGCAAAGATGAGGAAGGCATCAACTTAGAGTCGGAAGAACCTTTGGTTGTAACTGATCTCGATTCCAGTCAGGAGCTTTTAGTTAGCATCAGGCATTGCGATTATTGCAGTTATAAAAAATGGGTATCCGAGTAACGACTCTTTCACCAACGCCGGGCGATGTGCCCGCAAACCATTTGCCACTTCCATTCAAGCCGTTTCGTCTGTTTGAACAACATGGAATCAACTCCAACCCCAACCGACGTCAGATTCAACCACCCAAACTATGTGCTCAAGAGGCAGATATTCAAGATGGTGGGTTCAAATTTCTTCATCTATGAACCGAGCGGTGCGCTCGCCTTTTTCGTCCACCAAAAGGGTTTCAAGCTCAAAGAAGACATTACGGTGTTCGGCGATGAGGCAAAGTCGAACGCATTATTTACAATCCGGGCGCGGCAAGTCATGGATTTTTCAGCGGCGTACGATATCAGTTTGGCTGGTTCCGGAGAGCGGATCGGCGTTTTGAAGCCGCTGGGCGACGACGCCAGATGGCCCGCGCCACG
>JANNJE010000270.1:0-4954 GCA_031405735.1 Armatimonadota bacterium
CCAATGAATGCTTCCGAAGTTCAATCGAAGCTACTAAGCGAAGGTATTTTGGCAGGACTTCCACTTGGAGACTTTTATGCCGGAATGGAGAACAGCCTCTTAGTTGCTGTGACGGAAACGCGAAGCAAAGCACAAATTGATGATTTCGCAGATAAATTGGGACGAAATTTACATAAAAACCCCTAGTTTTCCACAGCCCGAAGTGCTACAATGTTTTTCCCGAGGCGAGCAAATGTGTTTCCTCGGATTCTTTTTCGAAGGACCAATAAATCGTGAGCAATAGCGCAAATATTAAAGTTATCGGAGTGGGCGGCGGAGGCAGCAATGCTGTAAATCGCATGATCGAAGCAGGAATTCATGGCGTTGAATTTATCGCAATGAATACTGACATTCAGGTGCTTGACCTAAGCGATGCCTCCAAAAAGGTGCAGCTAGGCATCAATCTCACTCGTGGGCTCGGTGCTGGCGGTAATCCTGAAATCGGAAAATCCGCTGCAGATGAAAGCAAGAACGAAATTCGAAAAGCTCTCGAAGATGCTGACATGGTTTTCATCACCGCTGGCATGGGCGGCGGAACAGGCACTGGCGCGGCAGCGGTAGTCGCAGATTTGGCGCGAGAAATGGGCGCGCTAACAGTAGCGGTTGTCACCAAGCCTTTTGGTTTTGAGGGCCCACGACGGCAACGACTGGCTGAACAAGGAATCACTTCTCTAATTGGAAGAGTGGATACGATCATAACGATTCCAAATGATCGATTGATTTCAGTCGTTGAGCGCAGAACAACGCTCAAAGATGCTTTCCGGGTCGCAGATGACATCCTCCGCCAAGGCGTTCAAGGAATTTCTGACATTATCACGATCCCCGGCAATATCAATGTGGACTTTGCCGACGTTCGCGCTGTAATGTGCGATGCGGGTCCAGCGCTAATGGGCATTGGCTACGGCGTAGGCGACCAGCGAGCCCTACAAGCGGCTCAATCGGCTACCAACAGCGCATTGCTCGAGCAAACGATCCACGGCGCAAAGGGGCTGTTGGTAAATATCTCGAGCTCAGAAGATTTGACTCTCGCAGAATGCAGCGAAGCAATGAACTACATCCATGCACTGTGCGATGCCAATGATGCAAATATTTTCTTCGGAACGGTCGTTGATCCTGCGATGGACGGCTCGGTTCGAATTACTGTTCTCGCAACGGGCTTCAATCCATACACGAGCGAAGGGCGGCTTGCAGCATCGGCAACTTATGCAGGGGATTCAACTCATCGTCATCCTGCCCATGTTTCGGCGCCGGTCAGTCCATCAGTTACGGCAGCAGTTCCTGTCGTTTCTTCTGTAGCGGAACCCGAATGGCATCCAGGAATGAAGCCAAACAGTGCGCCAATTCCTCCAGTCCCAAATCGGGATGAAGTGCTCTCGGACAATGTAAGGGCACGAACAACAGGTTCTACGATGGACGCGGCTGCCATTTTTGATGAGGACGATCTAGAGATTCCGACGTTTTTGAGAGAAAACAAGAGTCGTTGAGCCTAGTTCCTTATTTGTGAGCACCTTGCCGACAACAAGTTGGTGAGGCGTCCATTGATTGTGGAGACCTTTTCGACTAATTATTCGTAAGACTGTCTAGATTGTCAAGGAACACCATAAATTGGACCACTTCACCCGAAACTTCACTCGACGAAACTTTTTGAGAGGCCTAACTCTAGGAACCCTTAGCTTGCCAATGCTCCAGGCTTTTTCAGAAGAAAATTTGAGGTTCTTTGAAAGTGGCGCATTAGGCGACGAACTTACAAAGACGCCTTCCTTCACAGAAGGGCCCTTCTATCCTGACAAGATGCCGCTCGACGTTGACAACGACCTTATCATAATTGGCGTCGGAAAACAAGCGCTAGGTGAGGTGACCCATTTGGGTGGCAAGATCCTCAATGAGAAGGGCGAGCCGATCTCAGGGGCAACGATTGAGATTTGGCAAGTTGACCAGAACGGCGCCTACTTGCACTCCGGAACCGACAATGCCGAGAAACGAGATGCCAATTTCCAGGGCTATGGAAAGTTTGAAACAGGTTCGGATGGCGCTTACCGATTCCGAACGATCAAGCCAGTGCCATATCCCGGCCGAACTCCACACATTCATGTAAAGGTGAAAAAGGGCGATAAAGAGCTGCTGATGACCCAATGCTTTGTAAAGGGAGTTCAGCAAAATGAGCGCGACGGCGTTTTGCGAAGTGTGAGGGACAAGCTAGTGCGAGAATCAGTGATCGTTCCATTTGAACCGATGAAAGACTCGATGATCGGAGAACTTACGGCAAAGTTCAATATCGTTCTTGGCATTACGCCAGCACATTTGCACTAGAACAGGATTTCACTACGAAAGGTACATTTGTATTCATGAGCGATTTTGACTTGCTGAAATGGACCCGCGACGCTGTTACAGAAACTAAGGACCGATACATCAAGGATTTGTCCGTTATGAGCGAGGAAGACTTGTTGTTTTCACCCGGAGGCAAGGCACGCACAGGATTCGATTTCACCTACGAAGTTCTTCTGATCAACCGTCGAATCGCCAAGAGGCTCAAAGGAGAAGACCCAGGGCCGATGCCGTGGACATTTGGCGAAGGATGGCTTACTGCGCCACCAGAATGGCAATCTAAAGAAAAGCTGATCTCGGAATACTCTCAGAGCATGGATGAGCTCTATGCAGCGATCGGCGATGACGCATTCCGGATGGTTCAGCTTCCGACTCAGGAGCAAACCGTATTTGAGCTTGTCAATTTCTGCTGCATTCACAATAACTACCACGAAGCTCAACTGAACTACGTCCAATCGGTCCGAGGCGATGACACCGTTCACTGGGAGGACTAAGCAAAGCTAATCGGAGCACAAAATAAGAAAGGGCACCTGAAAAAGGTGCCCTTTCAAATTTGATGCGCTGGTCGAGTTAGCCCATCCAATGAACATCGCCGTCGCCGTTTAACGACTGAATGTAGTTAAGCTGAGCGTCGTGGTACCAGATGTGCCCGGCTGCTGAAGCACCTAGAGCATACATTGTCGTTTCTGCTCCCCAAGGTGCCATGACTTTCTCGCCAAATTTGCTTGCAGGCAAGTTTTCGATGGCGTCTGCAAGAGCATTGCCGGCATTGGAAATCATCTCTGTGCAGGCTTCTCGAGTGCCAAGGCTCGGTATTAGCTCGACATGAGTTGAATAATCCATGGATGGCGGCGTTTCACCGCGGAGCAATGTGGCTGCACAATTTGCGAGCCACGCCGCGTCGGCGGTAATTCCGGCAACGCTACGAGTCACTCCACCTTGGCTATTAGTAAATGAGTCTTCTGGCATGTATTTCAAGTCGTTTACGTACATTCCCGTGAAGCGACGAGCATTTCCCGCCAAAAACGCGGCATGGTCAAAAGCAGTTTCTGTCATCTTATGTCCTCCTAATTAAGGTTAATTGTACCGTTTGAGCGATAGACGGCAAGTTGTTGCCACGTTGTCTGCCAGTAGTTGGCACGTTGCTTTCAACTTGCCAACCACCCGCCAACGCTTGCCTCTATTTCTCTTCCTTAAACTCAGCATCAATTACGTCGTCTGCGCCGTCGCCCTTTTGAGCGCCAACACCTACCGTTTCTCCTTCTTCGACGTCTTCCGTCTGAGGTTGGGAGGACTTAGCGTACATTGCTTCAGCCAGCCTGTGCGATTCTGATTCAAGGTCTGTAAAGGCCGCTTGGATTGCCGAATAGTCTTCGCCTGTGAGTTCCTTTCGCAAGGTGTTTGCTTTTTCTTCGATCCGACCCTTGTCGGCTTCGCTTACAACTTCAGGAGAATCTCGTAGCGTTTTTTCAACCGAATACAGCAAGTGTTCCGATTTATTTTTGAGTTCAGCGTTTTCTTGTGCAAGCCGATCGTTTTCGGCGTTGGCCTCTGCTTCAGCGACCATTTTGTCAATTTCGTCTCGCTTCAGGCTTCCGCTTCCGCTAATTGTGATTCTTTGCTCGTTGCTTGTAGCTTGATCTCGTGCTGTTACGCTCAAAATTCCGTTTGCGTCAATGTCGCAAGTGACTTCGATTTGTGGAACGCGAGCGGGCGCAGGCGGAATGCCAGCCAAGTGGAAACGTCCAAGGCTCTTATTGTCTCTAGCGAGCGGCCGCTCGCCCTGAAGGATATGAATTTCGACTTCTGGCTGATTATCTGCAGCCGTAGTGTAAACCCGGCTCTTTTTCGTTGGAATAGTTGTGTTTCGCTCGATGAGTTTGTCAAAAATCCCGCCTTGAGTTTCGACACCGAGGCTAAGCGGCGTTACGTCGAGAAGTACGATGTCCTTGACATCACCTGACAAAATTCCAGCTTGAATCGCAGCGCCAACGGCGACCACTTCGTCTGGATTCACCGACCGATTGGGTTCCTTTCCAGCCAGCTTCTTCACCAATTCTTGAATCATTGGCATTCGCGTGGAACCTCCAACGAGCACGACTTCATCCACTCCGGCAGCCTTTAGCTTCGCATCGGCGAGGGCAGTCTTGAATGGAGCTTTGACTCGCTCTATCAAGTCCGCGCAAAGCTCTTCAAATTTGGCTCGAGAAAGATTTACGTCAAGGTGAAGTGGGTTGTTGTCAACTGCGGTCACGTATGGCAAATTGATTTGGGTTGTGACCTGTGTGCTAAGTTCGATCTTAGCTTTTTCGGCTGCTTCGCGGAGCCTTTGTAGGGCGGAGCGATCCACCTTCAAATCTATTCCTTGTGCTTTTTTGAATTCAACAGCAAGCCAATCAACGATTTTTTGGTCAAAGACATCGCCTCCGAGGTGGCTGTCTCCAGCCGTAGATTTCACTTCGAAAACGCCTTCGCCAACATCTAGAACCGAAACATCGAACGTTCCTCCGCCAAGATCGAAAACGAGAATGGTTTCGTTTGATTTCTTGTCGAGTCCGTAGGCCAGGGAAGCGGCAGTTGGCTCGTTTAT
>JANNJE010000271.1:0-2429 GCA_031405735.1 Armatimonadota bacterium
CTGCCTTTTTCTGGAGTGGATTTGATGCGAATTTATCCTATTCCGCTCGTTCCCGGTCGTACACCGTGGCATCAAAATTGTCCACAATGAGCCCATTGAGCGAAAGTCCTTTTTTACAGTGAAACGAATTATTATCAGTCGAGTTGATGCCATCGGCGATGTCCTCTTGACCTTGCCGCTCGCGGTTTGCTTGCGAGAGAAATTCCCGGATGCCAAGATTTATTTCTTGGGGCAGGACTACACCATGAGCCTCGTCAACCTTTGCAGCTCAATTGACGAATTTGTGTCTTGGGAGCGAGTGCAATCCGAACAAAATTACTTACAGTCGCTCGACGCAGATTGCTTGCTCCACGTTTTTCCAAATCGATTGCTAGCTAGAATTGCCAAGAATGCGAGAATCCCGATTCGGATTGGCTCGGTGACGAGATGGTTCAATTTCCTAACCTGCAATCGTTGGTTGTGGGTTCATCGTCGAAAGTTGAAATTGCATGAAGCCCTAATGAACCTAAGGGTAGCAAAGCCTTTGGGAATCAGGTCGGACTATTCCATTAGTGAGATTTCACTTATGAACTTAATGAAACCTAATCTTGTCGAAGGCGAATTTGACGAATATCTCGAAAAAGATCGCGTGAACATAGTCATTCATCCGGGATCGAGGGGCCATGCTCCTGAATGGGGCGTAGAGAACTTCTGTAAACTGATTGAACAGTTAGATCATGCTGAATTCAACATCATCGTTACGGGCACGGAAGTTGACCAAAGCAGAGTTGAACCGATTTTGGAACGACATCCCAATGTGACAAGTGCCTTTGTCAAATTCGATCTAGATCAGTTGATTCGATTTTTGGGTCAATGCGATATTGTTGTTTCAAACAGTACAGGACCGATGCACTTGGCGGCTATCCAAGGTGTCTGTACAATCGGTTTGTTTTCTCGCAAGACAGGCGTTGATGCTGTTCGATGGGGGCCGATTGGGCCGAAAACAGTTGTAATTGAATCTGAAAGTGCTTGTGAGAACTGCACCAAAACTAAACAGTGCAGGTGCGTTGAAGGAATTCCTGTTGAAAGCGTTCGAGATGCAATACTAGTTGCGACGTCAAGCATCAAAAATCGTACAAAGACAAATTTGCCCTAAGTTGGCTCAACAACCGCGCCAAATTTTCTGGTTCTTCGTTGATACTGTTCGATGGCAATATTGAGGTCATCCACGTTGAATTCCGGCCAAGTTTTTTGAGTGACAACAAGTTCTGCATACGCAGATTGCCAGATTAGAAAATTGCTCCACCTCATTTCGCCTGCTGTTCGAATCATTAAGTCTGTTTCTGGCAGTTCAGGGTCATAAAGGTGCTGACTGATCAATTCCTCTGAAATCTCGTGTGGATTCACTTCTGATGAAACGATTTCCCTGAGGGCATCCACGATCTCGGCTCTGCCGCCATAGTTAATTCCCAAAGTAAACGTGAGCCCAGTGCATTCTTTTGTTTCGGCTATACCTTGAAAAAGGGCATTTCGTAAAGACTCGGGTAGTTCATTTAGTCTGCCAATTACTTTGGTGCGAACATTATGCTCTTTGAGTCTACGAATCTGTTCAAGCATGGCATGCTCAATGAGTTCCATGAGTCCGCCAACTTCGTCGTCTGGCCGCCGCCAATTCTCAGCAGAGAATGCGTAAACCGTTAAGTATGGGATTCCTATCTCTCCAGCAGCGAACACGATCTCTTGTAGAGTCTCGTATCCCTTTGCGTGCCCTTCGAGACGGTTCTTTCCACGCTCTGTGGCCCAACGGCCGTTACCATCCATGATGATGGCGATGTGGCGCGGGTTCAAACTTCCATCAACTCCGCGTCTTTCTTCTTTTGAAGCTCATGAGCCTTCGCAACATGCCCATCCGTCAGTTTTTGAACTCGTGCCTCAAGGGATTTTTGTTCGTCTTCGGTGATTTCTTTGCGATCCTTTGCGGCCTTGATGTGCTCCATTGCATGGTGTCTGACATTGCGCACAGCAACGCAACCTTGCTCCGTCCGCGCGTTCACTTGCTTTACCATGTCCTTTCTCCGCTCCTCTGTCATTGGCGGAAAAATGAGCCGAATATTCACGCCATCATTTGTCGGATTAATTCCTAAATCGCTCTTCAAAATTGCCCTCTCAATTACGCTCATAAGGTTTTTATCGTATGGTGTGACCATGAGTTGGCGGGCCGCGATCGCGCACGAGGTCGGGGCGCTCCTGTTCGTCGATATGGCGCACGTCGCGGGGCTCGTCGCGGCCGGTGTCCACCCGAGTCCCTTCCCGTACGCGGACCTGATCACGACCACGACGCACAAGACGCTGCGAGGGCCGCGCGGCGGCGTGGTGTTCAGTCGCACAGACCTGCCGGACGCGGTGGATGCGGCCGACTACCCCGCGGTCAAAGGCTCCCTCGCCGCTTC
>JANNJE010000272.1:0-3693 GCA_031405735.1 Armatimonadota bacterium
ATTTGTGTGGCCGAGTGAAGGCAACTTCGGACTCCGATGGTTCACTCCAACCGTAGAGGTAATACTTTGCGGCCATGCAACTTTGGCAAGCGCAAAGGTGCTTTTTGACCGTGCAATGGCCATCGGAAAAGTGACGTTTAATACGGCCAGCGGCCCGTTGCATTGTTCGCAAAGTGAAGGCGGATTCATAGAAATGGACTTCCCTGCCAAGCCGCCAAAACCGTACGGTTCGCCAAGTTTGAAGACCATCGCGAATTCACTGGGCTTGAAAGATACGCCGGTTGATGTTTTGGCATACGGTTTGGACTGGTTTATAGTCTTTGAAAACGAAGCGCAAATTCAAGCCATTGACCCCGATTACATCGCCATTATCGAACTCGGATTGCGTGGACTGGTTGCAACCGCCTCGGCGGATGGCCAGGACTACGATTTCGTTTCTCGGTTCTTTGCGCCTGGATCAGGCGTGCCAGAAGACCCCGTCACGGGCTCGGCTCATTGTGCCTTAGCTCCCTACTGGGCGGGACGATTGGGGCGAAACAAACTGACCGGTCGGCAGCTATCTCAGCGAGGCGGTACGGTTGGAGTCGAGTTCATGGGCGAGCGAGTGATGCTCTCCGGGCATGCACAAATCATTCTTTCAGGTGTCTTGGATGCGTAAGTCATGATCCCCTTCCCTTATTCTGAGGAACGAAGAATGAGGGGGGGGGATTGGGGAGGGCGTTCCGGATATGCGAAACAAGGAAATTTCGAGCTAACAATCATGGACTCCGACTTCGAACAAAGGCCCGTCAGAAAATGCATTTGCTTTAACGTTCCGTTTTCGGTGTTGAAGGAAAGCGGCCTCAAATCCCTGGAACAAATCAAGGGCCAATTTGGATGCACGAGCGGTTGCGGGATGTGCGCGAAATACATCGAGCTCATGCTTGAAACAGGAGAGACAGAGTTTCCAATTCTGTGGGGAGCAGAGTTCGCGGCTTGGAGGGCAAGTCGGAAGAAAGGGAAATGAGTTTAGTGTTAGAGGATTGGCGCATCGAACGAATGAAAAATCATACTGTTTGCAAGTTCACATTTTTTGACTGTCATTGGAATTACTTTCCTCATTTTGCATCGTCACAAAGTTATAGCCAAGCTGTAACAAGAATAGAATACAACAGATCGTAAAGACTACCCATGGAGGCAACCCAAATACGCCCGGAACAAAAAGGAGGAGTATACAAAACGGAAACACGATGACCGTTCGATTGAACTTCGCACGGTAGGTTTTCAAGGAATAGTAAGAAAGTAGCATCTTAGTTGCTCTTTGAAAAGCCAAAGGTGTGGTCAGTCGAGAAATAATAGCATCTTCCCATCGGTGATGTTCATCCCGAATGGGAGTGTTGAGAAATGACTCCTGCCAAGTCATTACCAAAGAATCCTACTGTCGGAGAACCTTATTTTCGACACCATCCCCTTTTCGTGCCTATTGACGTTTTCAGACAATTTCGGAAAAAACACTCATATTTGCATCGAAAATCACCAGGAATTCCACAGACTCCTACTTGGAAATGTACCTTTTTGCCTTCAAATGCCCTCACATAAGTCATAATAGAAACGTTTCTGGTCAAATTGACCGTCCTACAATAAGGAATTGGCATATATTATGCTGAGTCCAAGTAAGTCTTCACTCCATAATGCTCGCTGGCATCCCTACAAAAAATGCTTGACATTTTTGTTGCAGTGTGTTATTTTGTTGTGCGACGAACGATTTTGTTGAATTTAGCGTAGAAACACCAGAACAAGAAAAACATGAAGCTGAAAATAGAAAGCCTTGCAAGCTTTTAAGAAGCCGACAAGAAATGAACGCCAAATTCGTATATGAATGTGGAGGATCGAATTACAAAAATGCCCCCTGAAACTGGAATAACAACACAACCGAGACGAGGACGAGCAATCACCGTCCGATCACCTGGCCGGCACCATTTCGCCGAAGCCGGTGCTCGGGGTTTCATGGACGATCCTTCTGCTGAGCCGGCTGAAGACGATTTGTTGGAACTCGATGCCGAGGAAGAAGAAGCCGAGGTAGAAGGCACGCCTCAGCATGACGATTCAGAAGAATTGGAAATGTGGATGCGGCAAACTCGCCGTGCACAGCTGTTAACGCCGGAGCAGGAAGTTGATTTGGCTCGAAGAGTTCAGGCTGGCGACATGTACGCCAAGAAAGTTTTGATCGAATCGAACCTGCGATTGGTTGTGTCTATTGCGAAGAAATACAACGCACGTGGGATTCCGCTTGCAGATTTGATTCAGGAAGGCAATCTTGGCTTGATTCGCGCCGTTGAGAAATTCGACTGGCGAAAAGGTTTCCGCTTCTCCACCTATGCGACTTGGTGGATTCGCCGTGCGATTGCACGTGCAATCATTAATCAAGGCCGAACCATTCGAATCCCAGTTTACGTAGCTGAACTGATCAACAAGGTCGTGAAAACCGCCTCTCGATTGCAGCAAGAATTGCAGCGCGAACCGACAGAAGACGAAATCAGCCGCGAAGTCGGTCTTTCGATTGATCGTGTTCGTGAAATGATGCGCGTAGCGGTCGAACCGATTTCTCTCGAAACACCTGTTGGCGAAAAGGACAACAGTTCGATTGGCGACTTCGTTCAATCAACGAACATGCCGAATCCTACGGATGTCACTTGGACACTAATCCGCCGAGAGGAAATTGACGGAATCTTAGGGCGCCTTACGTCTCGGGAACGAGACGTCGTGCGACTTCGATTCGGTTTGGACGACGGTCGTTCAAGAACTCTGGAAGAAGTGGGCAGCGAACTTAACGTTACTCGCGAAAGAGTTCGTCAGATCGAACTTCGAGCCATGAAGAAACTTCGCCACATCGGCCAAGAGCTATCATCGCAAGGGTTCTCGATTACGCCAAGTCCGATGGCTAATTCGGTTTAGATTAGTTCCGGTTAGTTCAACTAATAAGTCATATATGTCCAATAGGACTTATATGACTTGTTGTTGTCGGTAACTTTTGACCCAATGACCCTTTAACGAATCGTCCCGCCTGCCGCCACAGTCTTTCCAACATAAGCAACTGCGATTTGCCCCGGAGTCACAGCACGTACCGGCTTTTTGAATTCCAATCTTGGCGTTGCGCCACCATACAAACGCGCTGGCTTGGCGTCCATGTTATAGCGAATCTTCGCCATCACATCAAGCGGCGTTTGATCTGGCTGGACTTTGCCCCACAACATGTCTTCCAGCAAGACTTCAGAAGTGAGCAAGGCATCCTCAAGACCAACAACAACTTGGTTTTTAGAAGGTTCAATCTTCAATACAAAGAGTGACTTTCCCGATGGAATCGTTAGCCCAATTCCCTTTCTTTGACCAACCGTAAAGTCAGCAATTCCCTTGTGGCCTGTCAGCACCTTTCCAGATTCGTCCACAATGTCGCCATCCGAAAACGCATCGGGTTTAACTTTGCGCAAAAATTCACGATAACCACCCGCTTCGCTGACAAAGCAAATCTCTTGCGAATCTGGTTTGTCAGCTATTGGCAAACCCAGTTCGCGCGCCAGTGCCCTTGTTGCCGATTTGTCAGGAAGCTCACCAAGCGGAAATCTAGTTGCAGCAAGTTGATCTTGCCGCATCATGTAAAGCACGTAACTCTGGTCTTTTTCCGTTCCCAATGCCTTGAGAAGATGATACTTATCG
>JANNJE010000273.1:0-7077 GCA_031405735.1 Armatimonadota bacterium
AAAGTCAATAGGGTTCCTGTTGAGCAATTCTTTGATACTCTCTGGAATGGAAACTGACTTGCGTTTAGTTCCCATAAATACGTGCCAGGTGTATCCTTCCGTAGTGATTTTCCCCGTTGACTCATTAATAATCTCATATGAAAACTGAATTGACGCCCTCTTCACTTCAGTCACTTTTACCTGAACTCGAATCCAATCGTCGTACTTGACTTCTCCCCGATAACGCACGTGAACTTCTACAACAGGCAAATAGATCCCCTGTTCTTCCCAGCTCTTGTATGTGAATCCTCGATCGCGGCACCAAGCTCCCCTTGCTTGCTCAAACCACTGAAGGTAGTTTGAATAATAAGCGTGTCCCATCTGGTCTGTCTCGCCGTACCGAACCCGAATTCTTTCTTCAGTCACAGTTGGATCGAAGCTCACAAATACCTCTTGCTCACTTCCGAGTTGTTCTCAATATGCTCTTCAATTTCCTGCACCGATGCCGAAAACATCGTCGCTCCCAAAAATTGGCATTTGAGACATCCTGCTGCTGACGCAAATTGGAGACATTTTTGAATTGGCCAACCTTGGTCAAGACCGAAGAGCATCCCTCCGCGAAAAACGTCCCCTGCTCCAGTTGAATCCACATAGGAAACCGTTGGATAAGGCGGATAGTGCCTTACCTTAAGTTCAGGCGAACCAGCTACCAATCCATTGGGACCATCACTAAGCACTGCAAAACATCCTCGCTCGGCAACCAGTTTTTGCACAAATGAAACGTTCTTCTGCGTGTTGCCACGCACACCTGCCCAATCCGTGCTCGATTGCCAATAGGTATGTTCGTCAATTGGATCGTCTGGCCGAAGAAAGTCCATAAGGTAGATTTTCATCCCAGCCGTGCGGGCTTGACACACAGCAGTTCTTCCGGCATCTCCAAGATTCATATCAACCGTAAACCAGCCGTCTTCTTCATACGGGATAGACTCCAATTCATTTGTGGCTGAGAGCGAATCAAAACCGACGCCAAACATCGTGCGGTCGCCATCTGGGGTTACATAAATGTCGCAAAGCGGAGTAACGCCTGGACGCAATTTCAGTTGGTGCGTGGGTAGACCTTTTTCGACGATCTTTTTGAGAAGCAGGTCGGCATAGTCGCCTTCGCCTAGAACATTTCCAACAAGGGAAAAGTTGGCATTCCATTGATTCAAAGCATTTGAGGTGTTAGCCGCCTCGCCACCAAGCAAGACCTCTTCGTCGTACACCTCTGCATAGCCCCCTTGCTGTGGCAACGAAGCGATTCGGCGGACTCGGTCAAGACACAGGGTGCCGAAAACAAGAATCATGAGCGCAAAGATTACCGCGTGGAGGAGGGGACGTTTTAGATTTTCGATTTTCGATTTTCGATTGAACTGCCTCCGACAACCGGTAACCGACAACTGACAACTGACAACTGATAACTGACAACCGCCGCCTGGCAACAACCAACAACTTCCAAAGGTATCCTTTGAGCATGCTTGGAATCCAAGTTGGAATCTGCTTTGCAATATGGCTCGGATTCGGCTATTTCGTTTTTCGAAAGTGCCAAAAGATGAGCTTACTCGCAGGTTTCGCTAGAGGAAAACGAATCGCTCTGGCAACATTGATCTTGGTTGGCTCTGCTTTCGCATTGCTAGCAAGTCTTATTGGATTGCAAGCGATGGGCGGAATTGCCAACGGTTCTCTCACAGTTCTGGCGTGGGTTGTAGCGTGCATTGTAGGGTGTGCGTTTGTAGGACTTCAGGTTTTGGCAATTGATTTATTGCTCGGGATCGTATTGGAAAGCGTAACTCCAACGGATCCAGCATCGTCTGACGGGAAGGAAGGAATTTCAAAATGAAAATGGTTTTTCGCTTTTTGTGTGTTTTCATCGTTTTGGCGGCAATATCGTCCACCACTCTTGCCCAAACAACGGACAAGGCCAAGCGTAGCGATGGAATTCTTAAGAAAGCTCGTCAGCTCGACCTGCTGAACCACCTTTTACCACTAACTTTGACAAAGGCGCAGATTAACAGCTTGCTCGCACCAATCGAAAAATGTCGTCGAAAGGTCAAGGAAATTGAAGGACTTGAGGCTGATGATTTGATCAAGTACGAAGCGCGAATTGAAAGCGTCGTAGCAGACGGCGCCGACAAAGGCAAGGTCCCAAGCATTGATTTTCTGAAGGAAATGAATAAGCTCTTTATTGCATTTTCCGTTCGAAGACAGATTGCTGCGGGAGAAAACGCCGAAATCGTCCTTGCCGAAATCAAGAAATCGTGGAACAAGGGCCAATTGACGGTTGCGTCCAAATCAATAGACATTAAGGCGTACGACCCTACTTATGATGCGGCAACTGCGACCGAGGACTTCAAGCTGTCGTTCTACATCAAGGACATTTTGCTTGATCCTCAGGCATATGAAGTGCTCGTGAGAATGGCGAAACGGGCAAGCGACTGATTTTGGGAGTGCGCCTGCTTGACCGCGCTTTTGACAGGAAACTGGATAAAGGACAAACCTGAATCCGAATTTATCATTTAGCCCACTTCCTTTGTACTTGTTTGAAGAAAAGCGCGGTCAAGCCCGCGCACTCCCAAAGGGTTACCGTCTGTCTTCCTGGACTTCAACGTTCATCTGCTTCACCTTTGTTTCAAGCTGCAGGCGAAAGGCTTCCAGTTTCTCGGCGACTTCCGAATCAGCAGCTCCAAGGATGCGCAGTGCCAAAAGCCCGGCGTTTGCGCCACCGCCGATTGCTACTGTAGCCACAGGAATTCCTGTTGGCATTTGCACGATTGAATGAAGAGAATCTACGCCTGAAAGTGCTTTGGACTGGATGGGAACACCAATGACAGGCAAAGTGGTCATGGAAGCAACCATTCCCGGCAAATGGGCGGCTCCGCCAGCCCCGGCAATGATCACCCTGAGACCTCTCTCCCGGGAAGATTTGGCATAATCCGCCATTCGATCGGGAGTCCGGTGGGCACTTATGACTTCAACTTCGTGCTCAATTTCAAATTGGGCAAGCATATCCGCAGCTTCCTTCATAGTGGGCCAGTCACTCTTGCTGCCCATGATGATGCCGACGATGGGATTGCTCATTGAGTGGAGTGTACCGGGGCTTCTACATCACTTTTTCAGGTTGGACTCGAAACTTTGAACCTCATCCACGATTGCTATAGCATAACGCTCGCTTGCCCCTGCGTTAGCCAAGACAAACAATTTTGCCGCCGTTCCTCGCTCATTTCTTTCCCCGTCGTCGTTTAACAAAAGATCAAGCGAGACAGACAATTCCTCAGGGGTTTCTACAACCTGAGTTGCCCCAGAAGCCCTAGCCGCCGCTGCAATGTCGCGAAAATTGTGCATGAATTGCCCATGAATGACCGGCTTTCCATGAGCTAAAGGTTGAAGTATGTTTTGCCCGCCCAAATTTGCAAATCCACCGCCAACAACCACAACGTCAGCCACTGAATACACATCGCCTAACTCGCCCATAGTATCGAGCAAGATGTAGTTTCCAGTGTCGCCTTTTGACCTAAGCGCAACCCCTCCAAATTTGTCTCGAACGGCGGCTTCAATGGCTTCCACTCGTTCCAGATGGCGAGGGGCGTGGACGACAATTACTTCAGACAAATTGACTTGAGAAAGCGCTTCAAAGACGAATTCTTCTTCTTCTTCGCCACGAGTTGAACCAATCACGATGACTCTCTTTCCATCGGGAATCAGTAATTTGCCGCGCCATTTTGAAGCCAAATCTGGATCAGATGGCAGTGCTTCATCGAATTTTGAGTTCCCAAAAACCTCCACATTCTGTCCGCCGATTGTCTTAATGCGTTCGGCATCCGTATCTGTTTGCATAAGGCAGCGATCATGTTGCGAAACTGCAATTCGCAAGAACCAGCCAAACCACTTGCACCGACGAAAAGTGCGATCAGAAACACGTCCATTCACTAAGATCTTGCGAATGCCCATTTTCGAGGCAAGCGTCATGAAATTCGGCCAATGCTCAGATTCCATAAAGACAACAACAGCGGGCAAGACGCGCTGAAGCGCATTGAATTGCATCCTCATCAGGTCTACGGGGAAGAAAAAGATGAAATCGGCACAGTTTGCATATTGTTCTTTGGCGGTTGTATATCCTGATCCAGTGCCTACCGTACAGACAATCTCCTATTCAGGAAGAAGTGCCTTCACTCGTTCGACGATTGGCTTTGCTGCCATCACTTCGCCAACCGAAACCGCGTGAATCCAGATTCGCTTTCGATCTGTACGCAGCGGGATTTTGTAGTCGCCGAACCTTTCGGCCCAATCAATCTTGTCTTTCCGACGGGAATTTTTGAGCCACATCGCTCCCAGCCAAAGAGGTGAAAGGAGGAGCAGCAGGATGTTGTAGACCCAAATCATCTACAAAACCAGCGGTTTGCCAACTAGCCGCTCGAATGCTTCCAGATATTTTCCTCGAGTGCCGATCACAACGTCGTCCGGCAACTTAGGCCCCGGAGGCTGCTTGTTCCAATTGATTGTTTCTAAATAATCTCTAACGAATTGCTTGTCATAGCTTGGCTGAGGTGCGCCAGGTTTGTACGATTCAACGGGCCAAAATCGAGACGAATCGGGTGTCAGTGCTTCATCAATCCAAATCAGGCCATCAGGTGTTTCTCCAAATTCAAATTTGGTATCGGCGAGCAAAATGCCCTTGCTCGCAGCGTATTCGGAGGCGCGTGAATAGATTTCCAGAGACCAGTCACGAACAGTCTCTGCGATTTCCTTGCCTACGATGTCCACCGCCTGGTTCCAGCTCAAGTTCTCGTCATGGCCCTCTTCTGCCTTGGTTGCCGGAGTGAATATCGGTTCAGGAAGTTGGCTCCCGTTAAGTAATCCATCGGGCAATCCAAGACCATAAACTGCGCCTCCCTCCGCCTTGTATTCCTTGAAGAGTGAACCAGCGAGGTACCCACGCACTACGCATTCGATTGGCAACGGCTTTGCCCTTTTTGCAAGCGTGCATCTTCCGGGCAGGCTTTGTGTTGTTAGTTTTTGGTTGTTGGTTATTGGTTGTCGGGTATCGGTTGTCCGCTCTCCCCTCTCCCCTCTCCGCTCTCCGTAATCGGCTGCCAGCGCCTGAGATATCACTTCATCATCAATCGAAATCACGTGGTTTGGGCAAATGCCATTAAACTTCTCAAACCAAAACGCGCTCATTTGGTTCAAGATTCGCCCCTTATCGGGAATGCCGTTCGCCATGACGACATCAAAAGCTGAAATGCGGTCCGTAGCAACGATAAGAAGCTGCTCGCCAAGCTCGTAAACTTCCCGAACCTTGCCGATTTTTGGAGGTGCAAGCCCCGGGATCGAAGTTGTCAGCGTTGTGGGCATTACGTATGATTATGATGAATGTGCGAGGGTCATTAGGTCATGGGGTCATGAGGTCTTAACCCAATGACCTAATCACCTAATGACCCTGTGGCCCCAGCTCACTTCAGCCGATCGGCTTCGACAACACTTTCCCATGGGAATGCATGATTGCCAAAGTGGCCATTTTTCGCGGTAGGCAGATAAATCGGGTTTCGAAGATCCAGATGTTTGATAATTCCTGTCGGCGACAAATCAAAATACTTCGCCACTCTTCGGGCAATTTCGTCAGGGTCAATTTTCTCGGTGCCAAATGTGTCCACATTCACTGAAACAGGCTGCGCAACTCCAATTGCATACGCCAACGCTACCTGAGCTTTGTCTGCTAGGCCCGCCGTTATGACGCATTTCGCCACATGACGAGCCATATACGCTGCTGAACGGTCAACCTTTGTAGGGTCTTTGCCAGAGAACGCGCCGCCGCCATGCGGGCACATTCCGCCATAGGTGTCAACAATAATTTTTCGCCCAGTAAGTCCGGTGTCTGCCTGCGGGCCGCCAATCGTAAAAATTCCAGTCGGGTTGATAAAAAACTTGATCTCGCCGCCAACGTATCGCGAATATTCTTTAAGCACAGGATCAATAATGTAATCGTGAACGATGTCTACAACGGCTGCATGGTTCAAATGAACGGCATGTTGTGTTGAAAAGACGACCGCGTCAATTTTCTTTGGAACTCCGTTTTCATACCAAACGGAAACTTGGCTTTTGGCATCGGGGAGAATTCCAAGGCTACGGTTCTTTGCACGAACCTCAGCATGCTTTCTGGTTAAGGCATGAGCCAAAGCAATCGTGAGAGGCATCATTTCTGGCGTTTCATTTGTCGCCATGCCAAACATCATTCCTTGGTCGCCTGCTCCGCCGGAATCTACTCCAACAGCTATATCGTGCGATTGCTCTTGAATAGCCACTATGACTCCGCAAGTCGCTCCATCAAATCCAAAATCGGTGTGCGTATATCCAACATCTACAATGGTTTTGCGAACGATTCCAGCCACATCTACATAACCGTCAACGGTAACTTCGCCGGCCACTACGGCAAGGCCGCGCGTTAGAAGCGTCTCAATTGCGACACGGGCATTCGGGTCCTGTCGCAAACAGTCGTCGAGAAGGGCGTCAGAAATTTGGTCGGCGAGCTTGTCAGGATGGCCTTCGCTCACACTTTCAGAAGTAAAAATTCGCATTGAAGTCATGGGTCGGGTTGAAATGTACCCGAACCAGGCAATTTCTGATTGCTAACGTGTACGCGCTACGGCAAGTCTTTGATAGCCGCCCGCATTTTCATCATATTAATGCGTCTGCCAAGTCTGCCTTGGTAGTTCGGATTCAATGGATCAATGTTGTCGCCCATTTGGTTAACAGCGCCAATAATGTCCTCGGGAATGACTGGGCCTCGATTTTTCAGTGCCTCAGCGAGACAACCCGTCACAATTGGAACTGCAAACGAAGTGCCGTGCCAGACAGCCATTTGACCATTCCACCATGCGCTCCGAATTCCCGTTGCAGGGGCAGACATATCTGCTTCAAAGTGCCAATTCGAAAAACTGGCCTTCAAATCGAGATGGTCAACTCCGCTAACAGCCAAAGTTTGATTCTCTCTCGCCGGATAAAGCGCCATCTGACGAGCATTGTTTCCCAGTGGCGCAACGCAAAGCAGCCCCTCTGCTTCCG
>JANNJE010000274.1:0-2833 GCA_031405735.1 Armatimonadota bacterium
TGAAGAACGGCATCTTGCCGAGATACCCGCTGAGGTCCGTGCCGCAAATGCCGATCCGATGGACGCGCAACAGCGCTTCGCCCGCGCCGGGCTTCGGCGGCTCGGGTATTTCAACGGCTTTCCAGGACTGGGGCTTTTCGAGTTGGAGGGCTTTCATTTGTTTTGATCACAGCACGTCACCGTGCATCGCGGCAAAACCGACCATTGCTGGCTCTGTGATCGGAGTGTCAACCACCCTTCGAGCAATTCCATCTCGTATATGTTCGGCTTCGCTTGGCGGAACGAGCCAGTCACCAGGTTCCACTCCATATCGCTCATAAAGCCCATCTGTAACTCGGAAAGTGCCTTTGTACTTTCCGATGTCTTCCCCAAGGATAAAAACATCTTTGTCCCGATCCATTTCTTCTGTGATTGCGAGGCGGACTGCATCGCGGTAAGTCATTGTCGCCATTAGTGTCCCATCTCCGGATTCATGTCGGAATACACGTCGTCGTAAACCTCTTGCGGATCAGGGAAAGGTTCCTTATCAACAGATTCATATAGCTGCTCCACTTGATTTTGGGCTTCCTCGTCTATTGCTTCCATTTTTTCGCGGCTCATGATTTTGTTTTTGTCCAAATAATCTTCAAACAGCTTGATCGGATCGCGCTTTTCATACTGCTCTTCTTCAGATTTGTCGCGGTAAAGGTGCCTTTCGTGGTCGGCGGCGCCGTGACCGGAAAATCTATAGGTCATGGCTTCAACTAAATAGGGTCCGCTCCCGTTTCGAACGTCGTCAATGATTCGTTGCGCGTCGGACATGGTTTGGAGTAGGTCCATCGTGTCAACACGCTCATATTTCATGTTGAATGGAATTCCCCGTTTGTAAAGTTCTGGGTCTGCGGCGTGGCGTTCGAGCGCGGTTCCCATTGCATATCGGTTGTTTTCGATGATAAAAATGATCGGCAATTTGTAAAGTCCTGCCATGTTAAGCGTTTCAAAGAAGACGCCTGCATTTGATGCTCCATCGCCAAGATAGCAAAGAGTAACCCGGTCTTCGCCACGGTATTTTGCCGCCATCGCAAGCCCGCCGCCAAGCGCGGTATGCCCACCAACAATTCCCCATCCGCCAAAGAAATTTCGCTTGATGTCGTACAGGTGCATCGAGCCGCCTTTGCCCTTCGATGAGCCTGTTTTTCGCCCCATGATCTCAGCTAAGATTTCGTGCACCGGAGTGCCCAAAACGTAAGCGTGGCCGTGATCGCGATATGCTGTAATCACGTAATCCCAATCTTTGCGAATGCAGTTCAACCAGCCTACTGCAAGCGGTTCCATTCCGATGTAAACGTGCAAATATCCGCCAGCCTTTCCTTGGCGAAAACAGAAGTTGCACTTTTCTTCAAAGTGCCGTAGATAGACCATTTGGCGGTAAAAATGCTCTAACTCGGTAGCAGTATAGGTTGTTTTTGCAGGGGCAGATTTTGACACAGTTTTTCCTAGGGTTGGCAATAGTTAATTCGTTGTTGGTTGTCAGTTGTTGGTTGTTGGTTGTTAGTTACTGGAAGTTGGCGGCTGTAATATTCGGCTGCTCCTTTTCACAACCCAAATGCCAGAATCTAAAATCGAAAACCACTAGACTGCGCCTTTGAAGCCGTGAAGCTCGGAAATTATACCTTGACCCTTGTATTCGTCAACATTTGGCGGGACAAGAGTTAGACAAGTGCAATTGAAAAGAGAGTGCCTCAAGAAAATTGAACAGATATGAAAAATCTTTAGAAAGAGCTACTTTTTCGAATTCACTGGTGGCTTAGCAATCAAACGCCTTTTCTCAAGCAGCCAACAGCAGAGTTCGATCCTCTGCCCATGCAAGAGATTCTCCGTATAGTTCACTTGGCATTTTAGGACAGAGTTCGTATGCAGCAGCCCAGTCGCCATTCTCTATTGCGGTAATCGTTTGCAGCGATCTGCTGCAATCGGAATCCATGCTCTTTCCAAGCAAAGCGTCGCCAATATTCTTGCTCAATCCCAGTTCACTCACGATTGCGTCCATCGGAGAATCCAAGAGAGCGTCTATTGCAGACAAAAGACCTACTGTAAAGTGGACTGCAGGGCTCTCGAGACCTTCGATTTCAGCAACTCTTTGGCAGAATCTTGCCCGGAGGATTGAAAGCTCGTATAGCTCTGGCGGCCGTCCTGAAATACTGCCGACAATCGCAAGTTCTGTAAGCGTGCGAATTTGCCTTAATCCTAAGAACATAATCGCTTGCCTTACGGAATTGATTTCTTTGCCAACACAGTTCGCGGCGCAGTTCACCATTCGAAGGATTTTTTCACAAAGCAAAACATCGGCACAAAGCAGTCCTTCAATCTCCTGTGTGGTTACGTCAGGGTCTTGGAGCCTCTCAAGAATTGTTGCGAGAGCATGAAAGTTGCTTGGCCTGGAGCTTCCCTTTAAGGTAACGGGTTTGCTGTAGAAATAGCCTTGGAACAGGTCGAAACCAAGCGTGAGGCAGAACCGATGCATTTCCGGCGTTTCGACTTTTTCGGCGAGGAGCGTGCACCCTGTGCTTTTCAGTTTTGCCATGTTCAGCACAAGCTCTTGAGGCGTGACAGCCAGCACATCCACTTTGACAATATCAACAGAAGAAATGAGCATGGCGCTCTTTTCCTCAAATATGTAGTCATCAAGTGCTAACCTATAGCCGCTTGTTTTGAGCTTTTGAACCACAGCGCCCAGCAGTCCATCAGCGTCGATAGTGACGACGCCGCCTGTTATCGCCAGGCTGGAATTGAACGTCAGCGTCCCACTGGCAGCACTGATCGTGGCGCCGCTGACATTGCTGATGGCGTTACC
>JANNJE010000275.1:0-5275 GCA_031405735.1 Armatimonadota bacterium
TGAGCGCAGTGTCTCTAAATCCATGAGGTGAACTAACCTCGGTGAGCCTCGCACACCAACTTATCCACAAGGGGCCTGTTTTAACTTTAAACTCATGAGTAGCGTTCTCTCGCACCGTAAGATCGGTGGAAACAATCTGCAACTTTCGACCAGGTGGGGTGAGATTGACGAGTGCCTCGGCGGAAGAGTGGAAGTTCCAGAGCGAGGCCACGTCAGTCTTGATCACCGTACGAAATTCTTTTCGATGCATGTTTGTCCCCGAACTCAGGACTTGAGCTTGGCAGTGTCTACCATATGACGAAATATTTTGATAAAGGCCTCTTCTTCGGCTTGTGACGGGATCTTGATGGAAAGGGCGAGAACGTTGCCGCTACCATTTCTTAAGAGTGTATACCGCCGACTGGCGAACCCTTTGTTGTTGATAACCTCAAAGCTTGCACTTTCGTAGCCGAGCTTAGTCTTGCCCTCGCGAATTGCGGTTGGCGTGCCAGGCTCTTCACGCTTGATGAAATACATGCTAGTCTCGAAGAGTTCAGCCCAGCTCGCCTGCGTTGGGCCAGCCGTCATTGCACCTAGTTTGCCTTGACCGACCTTTGGAATGATGTCCGTCGCGCCCCAAGGCGTTTCGTCGCCCATCGTCCAATCCGCGGGGATTTCCATAGAGTATTTGGGAGTCTCAACGAGGACAAATTTCATCTTTGATCCTCTGTTTTTCGGTTGGGTTTGCGCAGAGTTGCCCTGAAAGTTGAAGGCAAGGGCTGCTCCAGCAACTGCTGCGATGCTTCGAATGGTTGTTAAAACTTTGATCATCATAGACCTCTATAGGTTTAGGTCAGTGACCGGCCCGGGGAATGGGCCGGCCGTGTTGGGTCGAGGAGTATTAGTTTGGGAGGATGACAGCGTCGATGACGTGAATAACGCCATTGTCGCATTCGATGTCTGTGCTCACGACGTTAGCTCCGTCGATCTTCACTGTCCCGTTGACGCTGATCGCGACCATCTGCCCTTGAACAGTCTTGGCGCTTGTAAGCTTGACAACGTCCGACGCCATGACTTTTCCAGGTACTACATGATAGGTAAGAACGCCAACAAGCTGATCCTTAGCCTCGGGTTTGAGCAGGGCTTGAAGCGTCTCAGCCGGAACGTTCGCAAACGCCTCGTCTGTCGGGGCGAATACGGTAAACGGTCCTGGACCGGACAAAGTTTCGACAAGGTCGGCCGCCTTGACGGCAGAGACGAGAGTGTTGAAGTTGCCCGCGGCAATCGCGGTTTCGGTGATGGTTGGCATTTCTTGTTTCCTTAATGTTCTGCTTGTCGTTGCCCCGGGGGCACGGGCTCCCGGGGTGAAGTGGGGGTGAAAGGGTGAAGTTACTTGGGCAAGAGCACAGTGTCAATTACGTGGATCACGCCATTTGTGCACATGATATCGGTCTTGACGACTTTTGAACTATTCACTTTGACTCCGTGCTTATTCATAACTTTGATTGATTTTCCGTTGAGAGTCTTTACTTGCGTGCCGTTCTTCAACTTCACAACATCTTCAGCAGTTACTTTCCCTGAGACTACGTGATAGGCTAGTATTGCAGCAAGCTTAGCTTTGTTCTCGGGCTTCAGAAGCATGGCGATTGTTCCAGGCTTACTCTTTTCAAGCTTTTGAAAAGCAGCATCAGTCGGGGCAAACACTGTAAATGGACCGTTGCCTTTCAGCGCATCAACTAATCCTGCTGCTCCAACTGCTGCGACAAGAGTTTTGAAGCTTCCCGCAGATACTGCTGTATCTACGATGTCAGATGCTGCACCCTTTCGATTAGGGAACGCGAAAGCTAGAGGAAGAGTGGCCACAACGGCTACTGCTATTGCGATGTATTTTGTGATTTTCATTTTTGATTTTTCCTTTTGTAGCCGGTTAGTGGGCTGAAACTGTAGTGGTATTGGTCTTTGGAGCGGCAAACATCACTGCTTGAACAATTGCCGATATTCCAACTAGTGTGTAGACAGTATTGGAAAGCAAGCTTCCAGTTCCGAAAATCGTTGCAACGAGATCGAACTTGGCAAGACCCACAAGTCCCCAGTTCAATCCGCCAACGATAACGAGTATCAGTGTCAATGTGTTGAGTGGTTTCATTTTGTTTTCCGTGTCAGCTTTGGGGATTCCAAAGTAGCGACAAAGAGAACTATACTTGGCTTGTCTAATGTTTGTCAAGTATTTGTCGAATCTTTTGGGATTTTTTTTTCGACAAGGTGAAACTTAGGCTCATATAAGCTTGACAAACTTTAGACAAATCACTCAAACTGAAGTGGGTAAAGCCATGAAGTACACAATCAAAACAGTTTCAAGTCTGACTGGAATCTCCCAGCATACGATCCGGGCTTGGGAACGTCGTTACAGTGTTCTTGTACCAGAGCGTACGGAAACGAACCGCCGACTATATTCGGAAACTGATGTTGAGCGGTTCAAGCTATTGAAGCTGGCCTCCGATGCTGGTCATAGCGTCGGTCAATTATCAAAGCTCTCAGCTGAAGAGCTAAAGAAGCTAAGTGAAGTACAGCACTTAAGGGAACGCGACAGATTGCCGAATCACAGGGCTCAAACCGTTGCTCAGATATTGGACGAGTGTCAATCTTCTGTCAATCGGCTTGACCCTGAGGGCTTGCGGGATGTGCTCATTTATGGGACTGCACTACTTGGTATTTCTGAACTGATCGAACAAGTCCTGGTTCCGCTGCTTCAATTTGTTGAGGATCACTGGCTTGCGGGTTCAGTGTCAATTGCACAAGAACACATGACAATCTCGGTGTTAAGAACTTACTTAGAGGAAACAAGGGCATCGATTCCAGTTTCTGCTGCTGCGCCGAGGCTCCTTGTAACAACTCCGAGCCGTCAGATTCACGAAATCGGAGCGCTAGTTGTCACAATTACCGCTGCGATGGAGTTTTGGAACGTCACATATCTAGGCCCAAATCTGCCGGCAATTGAAATAGCAGATGCCGCTCGCCGCGCAGGCGTGAGCGCGGTGGCCCTAAGTATTGTGTTTCCGACAGATGATGAAGGGCTCTCTTCAGAGTTAAGGCTTCTCAAAAGTCGTCTTGGTTCGTCAGTGCCAATTCTCGTGGGGGGCAGGGGCACTTCTTCCTATACGAGTGCCCTAGAAGAGATTGGAGCCATAGTGTGCACAGACCTTTCGGGGTTCCGAGAATCGCTACATGGTTTCGCACGTGGACAAACCACTTGAAACTGAATAGACTACTTAAGCCGAGAAAGTTGAGGGGAAAATCACTTTGCAAAGACATCAATCGTCACACAGCAAATTTTATCGACCAGTTTGATCTCCTGAATCGAAAATGAACTCATAGCAAATCAATTCAGAGCGCTATCGGGAAATTGGGTTAAAAACAACGCTAGTTCTGTTCTAGACTTGATACATTAACATTGACAGATGTTGAAAGACTTGATCAAACAATTCGTAAAGTGCCGTCTTGGATCATCAAACTTTAGCGTACTGGTTCTTGATTGAAATCAAGTTCAATCTAAGCAATTCGGGACCAAACGGCCATGTTCGATAGTTGTCAATAGCAAAGAACAGGAATTCAGAAGATGCGCAAGTTATGAGTTCAAGTGAACTTGGAGGTGATTGGTGGAGATTAATGGACGTAATTCGAACTGCCATGCACGTTATTGAGGTTTGAGGCCTTTTCCCCAAAACAGAATCTTCTGACTTGTCAGCGATGCGGTGCCCCATTTGGGTTGCCGCATGTAAGAGCACTTGGCAACCTTCGAAATCATGAAACTCTCTGCCCCTTTTGTTGTGTTCATTCGTTTAGTGCGTTCGAGGTAAATTCGGGCAAGCAATTCTCCCAACTGAACAATTCCTGCCGTAGTGATGACCAGGTTCTCTTCCTGCGGAGGTAGGTTGAAGGCTTTGATATGGATGAATGCAGGGTCTGTGCCGGCGATAGCAGCTATGTCTACGGTGACGTCAATAGCATTGAGGCTCTTCTCATTGGTAGGAGGCTGTTGGCTGACGTACCAATTTAGCAAAGGAAGCCCCAAGTCTCGTCGACTTTTCACGATAATGGATCGTAGCCATTTGCCAGCGTTCTTGCGATAGGGCCCAAAGGACATGTCGTTTTCCCCAACGTGATAGAATATGCCAGCAAGTTCAACCTGATGGCCCTTGGCTTGAAGTTCCTTGATGGACTCTTGGACAAAGGAGATGAATTGCGAGTAGAGGTTCAGATCTTTCGCCTCCGTTCCCTCTGGGGTCCAATCGTTTATCTGTGAACCGCTGTGCGTGAATTTGGCGATGGCAATGTTGCCAGCAACGTTACTTTGCAGTTCCTTTCCGAAACTGAGTTCAGGACCGAAAGTGTCATAAAATCCAGCGGGGCCTAACGCCTCCCAGCCTTTTGAGAGTTTGTAGCCTCCTCCGATGCTGTATTTGAAAGCGATTTTGTTATTGCCTTCCGCCAAAGCCTCCTGTCCCGGGAGCAGTCTTAGCTCTTGGGTGAAGGCACGCTCACCTTCCATATTGCGATGCCCGGCAAGAATGAATAGCTTAACTGGGCTTGACTTTCTGTAAGGCCAAACCTTTAGTGGGCGCGCAGCAGTTGGCTTCTTTCCAATCGTTCTCAGATAAGCGTCCGCGTAGTTCATGCCGTGCTCCAGTTGCCCCAGGGTTCCGTAGTGGTAATGCAGTCCTGCCCCGCCTCCAATCTCCACCGCATCGTGTGACGTTGGGATGTATTCTGCGAGCGGATCGGATTCGGTCACGGCTTTCTGCCCGACCCGGATGGCATACATATTCTCACGATTATCCATGCCCCAAACCGTCTTGGTGCAAAGCTCGCCGATGTAGAATTTCAGCTTGGGAGTCTTGAGGTCACGGCGCCAGCTTGCCAGAAAGTTCTTCAGGTTCTTGCTATAGTTCGGTTTGAACTCTTTGTCGAACATGTCGTTCTCCCCCTGATGCCACATGAAGCCTTCGATCCGGTAAGCGACCTTCTTCCGATCTAGTTCGGCCAGGGATGATTTCACAAACTGCAATGCCAAAGGGTAGAGCTTAAAGCCACTGGGGTCATCGGGGTTCCAATCTTCGCCCAAAGTCGTCCCACCCGCAGCGCACTTGATTATGGCGATGGACGCCTTTGTTTCCTGCGAAACTCGTCTTGCAAAGCTGAGTTCCGGCCCAACTATGTCTTCCACAGGCTGAAGATCGACCCATCCGTTTGATGTTCTCTTCTCCTCGCGTCCGATGTTGTAAGAGAACAAGACCTT